>CAZLYS010000343.1:0-5656 GCA_964563415.1 uncultured Halomicronema sp. | reverse complement strand
CCTGCAGATTGCTGAAACCGCTCCAGATTGCTATGGCAAGCCGTAGTTTGGTTGGGTCACTCTAGATCACCGTAATCGCTATCTAACAGACCTTTCAATTCCGAATTCAGTATTCCGCATACTGCTATAAAGCTGCCAGCTAGTTGGGTTTTCTTTTCTGACCCCGGTGCTTTGATTTCTGAACTTTGCCATGCGCCCATCTGATTGAATGGCGCTGGCAAACGCCCGTTGGGATGACTTAGGAATGAGAATTTAATAAATTCCGCAATTTGACTTGAAGCAAAGCCGGATGTCATATCCCCTCCTGGGAGGGGCAACGGGGTGGGTTGGTCGGTAGTGCGAGCTCTCGGAACTCACTCCGCCCTGCGGGTACCCTTCCCGAGAGCTATCTGTTAGGCATGAGTCTGGTAAAACCATGTATAGCAAGGCTTCTGGCAATGGCTTGCAAGAGATTATAAGGCGGAGATGCGGGCTTCGTCGAGTCGTTGCGACTGGGGGAAATTTCGCTTTGCCCCCAGACCCCCATCGACCAGGACGAACTGCCGTCCTGGACCTCGCAGATCGGGTTATCTGTGGGAGCTTGAGCAAACTTTTGAGACGGATCGAGTCAGTTAAAGCAGTTGTTTAGCGTTCCAAACTGGTTGTGAAACCATTGCGGTGTCAGCAATAGAGCGACTTTTGGGTAAAGGATAGCTCCCGAGAGGGAATAAATCAGCACATTGTTTAATTTCCGATCCTTAAGACACATTGTCATCACCTTTGTTTAAGGCAGAGGGGCAGGATTGTCGTTGAGACGAATTTCAAAGCTTCATGTGCATTTTCCCCACCGGCTTAAAGTCTGAGCCAGTATAAAAGTACAGAAGAACCACTAAAGATATCAGCACGGCGATCGCAACGGGTCATCTGCCATGAATATTCCTGATTTTTTAACCCTAACCGTGGGGCCAGTGCCTTGGTTAATTGGCAGTTGTTTGTTGTTGGGACTGAGTATGTTGATTCCCGATCCGGTGACCACATCGTTAGGTCTGGCCGGTTTAGTGACAGCGATCACGGCCCTCAGAATTGCCTTGCTGCCGAGTCAATTGCTCATTTGGGGTGTCTTAGCCGCAGCTTTTACGTTGCTCATGAGGGGCATGCTGCCCCAAGAATCTAAAGAGTTAGAGGCGTCCCCCACTGCCCGTGTCTGTGAGGCGATCGCGCCTGGCGAACCGGGCCATGTGCATTATGAAGGGGCGCTCTGGCAAGCTCGCTGCCAAATCAGCGATATTGCGATCGCCCCGAATACGCAAGTCGCGGTGATCGATCGCCAAGGCAACACGTTAATTGTGATGCCGATACCGCCCTCCCGTTCCACAACTGGTTAAAAGGATTACACTGACGATGATTCTGTCCGCCTCCCAAGGAGCGTGCGCTTAATGGCTCCCTCAATTTTTGCGATTTTGGCGCTGATCGTGATTGGTTACACCGTCGGTTCCGTTCGAATTGTGAATCAGGGCAACCAGGCCTTGGTCGAGCGACTCGGACGCTATCACCGCAAGCTGCGCCCTGGTCTGAATTTTATTGTGCCGTTCTTAGACACCATTGTCTGGGAAGAAAGCATTCGCGAACGGTTACTTGACGTACCCCCTCAGTCGGCGATTACCCGCGATAACGTCTCGCTGAATGTTGATGCTGTCGTCTATTGGAAAATTCTGGATCTAGAGCGCACTTATTATGAAATTGAGAATATTCAGGATGCTATTCGCGAATTGGTGGTGACGACGTTGCGATCGGAAATCGGCAAAATGCCCTTCGAAGATACGTTCTCCTCACGGGATGAGCTGAACCAGGCATTGCTCGATCAACTGGATGAAGCGACGGAACCTTGGGGTGTCAAGGTCACACGGGTAGAGGTCCAGAGTATTGACCCACCCCAGTCGGTGCTGGATTCGATGCAGCAACAACAAGCCGCCGAACTCAAACGCCGAGCTACTGTGCTTGAAGCCGAAGGTGAGCAACAGGCCTCGATTAAGCGCGCACAAGGTACTGTGCAATCGATTGAACTGCTGTCACAAGCCCTTAAAGAACGTCCAGATGCTCGTGAAATTCTAAACTTTTTGATCGCTCAACAATACGTTGAGGCCAATCAAAAACTGGGTGAAAGCAGCAACTCTAAAGTGCTATTTATGGATCCCAAGTTTCTCTCAGAGGGCTTGGTTGACTTGATGAACGCACCGACCACGCCAGAAAACAACGACCCTCTACCCAAGCCGCCTCATCGCTCTCCCCGCAATCGATAGCGATTGATCAGAGCCGATTGAATACCGCACCGTAGCATTCATATTGGAAATGCACTGTGGACTCGCAATCGCGTTACAGGGAGGGAATACGGATGTCATCTACTTTTGGCGATCGCCCTTCGATGACGGGGAATCTGGACCCCAGTTTAGAGCAAATGATTCATCACTTGCGCCAGGCAAATGCCGTTGCCCAAAAGGCAGTCGAGTCAGGTAATCATCCATTTGGGGCCATCTTAGTCGCCCCTGATCAGGAAACGGTTTTACTTGAACAGGGCAATATCGACACGGTTAATCATGCCGAAGCCACCTTAGCGAGGGCCGCTTATCAGCGTTTTACCCCAGATTATTTATGGTGCTGCACGCTCTACACCACTGTGGAGCCGTGCGTGATGTGTGCGGGCACTCAATATTGGGCCAATATTGGGCGACTGGTCTATGGGGTGGCGGAAACCCAGCTCTTGGCAGTGACGGGTAACCATACTGAAAATCCGACATTGGATGTCCCTTGTCGATATGTGTTTGACCACGGTCAGAAGCCGATACAGGTTTGGGGACCGGTTCCGGCAGTAGCAGCAGAGATCATGCAACTACATCAAGGCTTTTGGCAACAACCAAGTCCCTGAGCTTGATTGAGCTGAGCTAACAGTAGCCGTTTCTTGAACTCAGTGCAGGGTTTAGAATACCCACCTTGCTTTGCGCTGGATGACAAAGCTCTAGATTGTTCTTGCTTCCTTGCCGGTATCGTAATATCAATTCTGCATAACAGCACTACAGATTGAGGATCCCCCGCTGTCGCCGCCCCCTTGAAAAGGGAGCTATAAGCCTTGCTGGCATTGAGCTTCCCCCTTATTAAGGGGGATAGGAGGGGGATCTCCAATTGGTCGAAGTGTCGTCCAATTTTAAGGAATTGATATAAGCCGCAGTTTGCTCAGGCCATCCTGGATGGCTGAAGCAATCATCTGACATGCATGGTAATTCCGCATTCTGCTGTGGCTCGATCTCAGGAAGCTCAAGTCTTCCTGGTCAGATCTCGCGATCGCCTAGCCTGGCGCGATCGCCCCAGAGCTTGCCGCAGGATGTTGGCCATTTTCCGACTCGGCCCCGGATTCCAATCTGTAGGTCTGGCTTGGTGTGCCGATTTCGATGCCATTCTCAGCCAGAGCCTGGCGCACCCGCAGACGAAACTCACGACCCACGGCCCATTGTTGAGACGGTTCGGTTTGAATCCAGATGGTGATCTTCATGCCCGTATGCGCCACGGTGTCGATGCCGAGGACGTCGGGCGGTGCCAACATTTTGCCTTGCCAATCTGGTTCGTCGTAAAAGGCTTGCGACAGGTCTTTGAGGACCCTAAGAGCTTGGACAGGGTCGGTTTGATAGGCCACTTCAATGCTGAAGTTAACTCGTGACCAACTGCGAGTCAAATTTTTCACTTGGTTGATGTTGCTATTCGGAATCGTGACTAACTCGCCATCAGCACTGCGGAGTTGAGTCACCCGCAAATTCAGATTTTCCACCAGGCCAGCATTGTCACCCAAATCAATGACATCGCCGATCGCAAACTGATCTTCCGCCAAAATCAGAAAGCCATTCACCAAATCTTTGACCAAACTTTGCGAGCCAAACGAAATCGCCAGACCAAAGATGCCGCCAATGGCCAGGACTGAGCCAGTGGGCAAGCCCAGGGTAGACATCGCGAATAAGAGGCCAAAGCTGAGCACTAAGACCGTCACCAATCCCTTAGCCGCCCCGGCGATCGTCGAAATGCGCAATTGTCGCCGCTGCACATCGCCAAACGTGAGGACATCGCCAAAATCAAACCCTTCACGCTCAGTGGTGAAGCGATCAATTAAACGACGTAGTATCCGAATCAATAATCCTGTGAAGAACCAAATGCCTAAAAGCTGAATCGGTTTGCCCAATACCCCATCGCTAAATCGCTCAAGATAGGGAAATTGCCGAAATAGCTGGTAAATGCCGACATACCAGACTAAAACTACTGACCAAAAGAGCAGCCACTGCAGCAAACTGAAGAAATTAAGCCGGCGATCGAGGCTCAATACTTCGTCAAAGCCCTGCAAAAAGTGAGTGCGTTGTTGGGCGGCACGAGCCTGCGCCGGCGATTCATCAAAAGTGTGTTGCGGGTCGGTCGGTACTTCAGTCAGCGGCGGGGCACTGAGCTCTTTTTTGCGTTCGTGAAGTTGACGTTGATAGCGTCTGAGCCAAAATTTGGCGGCAGTAAATATGCCAGTGAGGACAAGCAAACCGAGCATTACTCGAGCAGCTTGCGCTGCGTCTTGCACAAACCTTTCGGGTGAGAGTTGCTTAATCCCATGCCGCAACTCTTGGTCGAGAATTTGACTCCACTGTTCACCCAACTCACTGATGGGCACGCCCTGATAGTCGGCATCGGTCTGGGTCACAGTGACTAAGATCAGCGGCTCTGTGTAGTAATCATCCTTCGTGAGGATGACATCGACATTGTTGAGTTTGGCCACCCCCAAAAACAAAGTCTCTAAATTCATTTGAGGGGTTTGTCGCCGCAAAGTCGCCCGCTGAATCCGCGCGTTAACTTCTTCAGCACGTCGCTCCACGGCATTGGCCGGAATGTTGGTGGCTGAGCTGCGATCGTACACCGTGGCTGAGGCGACTTCGAACAATATCTTGCCGGTAATGGGGGAATGCACTGGGGCCACTTCAATACTGCCTAAGCGAGTAACCTCGGGTGGCGGATTCAAGCCATCTGATGGCCCGAAAGCTTCTGGCAGAGAAAATTGCGCATAACTATTGGCAGCGGTCAGTAACACTAAGCAACTGCTCAATATGGTTAAGGCAACCAGGCCCAGATAGTGCCGCAGCCGTCGGCCTGGTATCAAAACGTTTTTGAGGTGACTCATGGTGACAAGACCCAACGGGTTTTAAAGGACACGTCAGCAGGGGCAATAATATCGGCGTCATTCTACACAATGACACGGCTGACTAGCTGAGCGAGTGGGACATCTGAAGGGGAACATTTGACGCTGTTGACCTAATACCGATGCTCTAAAATCGAGCTACACATCTTTCCCCTTGCCCCCATAGCCCTCAACTCCGATCGGTAGCTCTATTCTGGGGAACTGGTCTAAGGGGGAGGCCCCGATCGCGATCGCACAAAACCATCCTGTTTTAACTGTTTTGCCGATGCGGGCAGCCGCGCAGCAGGCTAATTATTACGGGACTTTGCTAGACCCCTCGTTTTGCTGCAATTAGTGGTGCAGAGCCTAGCGGTTGCAGTAAAACAGAACGTGAACATGAGGCAGAAAGTCAGAGTCATGCAGGAATGGAAACAACTGAGCATTTAGACGAGCGAAGGGAGTCGACTGGGAGCTCGCCGACTC
>CAZLYS010000342.1:0-5665 GCA_964563415.1 uncultured Halomicronema sp. | reverse complement strand
CCACAATGCCGCCCAGAGATTTGAGCTGATCGACATCATATAAATGAGTCATGTCATCAACATGACCACGGAACTCATACCCCAACATGCCCCGTTGAGCAACTTGCATGCCCGTGGCGTTGGCGACGATCGCCTGTTCAAACGAGATTTTGGTCCCATCAGCAAAGCTGGTCACCATATAGGGGGCTTGCTTCCACTTTTCCGCAAAGCTTTTTTGGGTGGTCGGATTGCGGTAGCGATCTTGTAAGCCTTTGATATTGCCGCACAACAGCGGTGTAAAGCCAATGCTCTGCACATAGCGATAGAGGTTCATTTCGACGCCCGGCTGATCGCCATCACAATTGGATAGAACAACGCCTGCGCGGTCAGCATAGACCTTGAGCATCGGGCCAATGGTGCCATCCAGTTCCGCGTTCATGAGCACGACATGCTTGTGGTTAGCGAGCGCCTCCATAACGATTTGTGCCCCAAACTCAATCGTGCCGGTGACTTCGACCAAAGCGTCAATGTTTTCGGCTTTGCACAGTAGAGAAGCCTCTTCGGTAGCGGCGGGCTGGCCAGCGGCGATCGCATCTTCCAATTCAGCCACCGTGCTAACGGTTTGGATGTGGTCAATACCCGCCTCTAAGTAAGGGCGCTTAGCGTCATCCAGACGACGACTAAATACGGCCACTAACTCCATACCGGGGATGGAATTGATAATCTGGTTGGCAATCCCCCGGCCCATAAAACCGGCCCCAATCATGCCCACCCGGACTGGGTTGCCTGCCTCTGCACGGGCTTTGAGAGCGGTATCAACAATAATCATGGCGGCGCTCCTAATTCATAAAGACTAATTACTTACTGAATTTCGCATAAGTTCCGGGTATCCCCGGGTTTGGGGAATGTTGAATCCGATTTCCCTTCATAGTTGGGGGTGGGAGAACCATGATCGGATTCAACTGCGTCAGTCCTAACTTAACAAAGGCCAGTTGGCGTCTTTCTCAGAAATCACATGGGCGGGCAGTGGCCAATCAATCCCTAATTTGGGGTCACTGTACCGTAGCCCTCGCTCATAGCCAGGGGTGTAAAATTCAGTCACTTGATAGACCACCTCGGCATTCTCTGTCAATGTTTGGTATCCATGGGCAAACATTTCAGGGACGTATAAGGCACGTCGGTTTTCGGCAGTCAATTCGACCCCAACATGCTTAAGATACGTTGGAGAGCCTTCACGCAGGTCAACAATAACGTCGTAAATGGCCCCTTGGGTACAACGAACTAGTTTAGTCTCAGTAGCGGGGGGAATTTGGAAATGCATGCCTCGCAAAGTGCCCTTCTGATAGTTAAAAGAGAGGTTGCATTGGGCAACAACCGGCTTCAAACCCTTTTCTTTAAACTCGCGAGCACAAAACGTCCGGGCAAAGAAACCGCGATCGTCTTTACGCAGTTCAAGGTCAATAATATAGACCCCCTGAATGGCAGTTTCGTTAAAAATCATCGGTCTTGACCGTTGGATAAACGATTATTGAACACATCAAACTAAAACCTCTCGGGCGGCTCTAAACGTAGTGTTGAGTTTAAGTCAAGCGAGCTTACAAAGCCCCATAACGCTTAATTTGAGTGGTCGTTACTTGGCGCATATCTTCTGCCGCCATATAAGCCCGATACCATTCCACAATCCATTCCAATGTCATGGCTAAATTGAGTTGTGGCTGCCATTTGAGACGACTCTTTGCTTTCGAGCAATCGAGCTTTAAGTAAGTCGCCTCATGAGGATTCACCTTCGTATCGAGCTGCCAACTAGCGCCCTCTCCCCAAAGCTGAGTCAGTGTCTCTGTAATCCACGAGACCGGACGAGCATCCTCATCATTCGGGCCAAAGTTCCAACCTTCAGCGTACTCAGCCCCGTCTTCCCACATCTGTTCAGCTAAAGTCATATAACCATTTAGGGGCTCCAACACATGTTGCCAAGGGCGAATGGCATTCGGGCTACGAATCAAAACCGACTCATCAGCCATAATGGCCCGCATAATATCAGGAATAAGACGATCTAGAGCCCAGTCCCCGCCACCAATGACGTTACCGGCCCTTACACTCGCTAGGCTTGTATTGTGTTCAGAGTACTTGCTGGGGTCAAAGAAAGAATTGCGGTAAGCCGCCGCCACCAACTCAGCGCATCCCTTGCTGTTGGAGTAAGGGTCATGGCCACCCATGGCCTCGTTTTCTCGATAGCCCCACACCCACTCGCGGTTTTCGTAGCACTTATCGCTCGTAATATTCACCACCACTCGGGTGCAGTTAGTCTTGCGTACTGCTTCGAGTAAATGCACGGTGCCCATCACATTCGTAGAATACGTTTCTACAGGATGCTGGTAGGAATACCGGACGAGTGGCTGAGCCGCCATATGAAAAATAATGTCTGGCCTATGGGTGGAGATGGCATTCTCCAATTTCTCTAAATCCCGGACATCTCCTTCGAGAGAAATCATCCCCTCGCCAACTTTGGCAACCTCAAACAAACTGGGTTCCGTAGGCGGCAGTAAAGAATAACCAATGACTTCGACCCCCATTGTCTGCAACCAGAGGGATAGCCAACTTCCCTTAAAGCCCGTATGGCCAGTCACAAAAACTCGCTTACCCTGCCAAAAATCAGCGTTCATAACTATGTTGAGTAAATATAGTTGCCAAAATGCGGTCGCTGCATAGGGCGTTTACCATGCTTACCAGGTACTGACCACATACCTGGATTATTTAAAAGACTGGAGTCTCTTGAATGGCTGCCTCACAGATGTGAGAAACGCTGCTATGAAAACAACTCATACCGAAATTAGAACCAGTTAGGAGAATCGTTGATTAAGCGGCCACCATCAACGATTCTCCTGCGAGGCTATAAAACTACCAAGTCTTCCACGGAGCCTGATCCATTTTCCACAACTTTTCTAGATACTGTTTGTCTCTTAGAGTATCCATTGGTTGCCAGAAACCCGCATGTTTGTAGGCTGACAACTCTTCTTTATGGGCCAGCTTTTGCAGGGGTTCCTTTTCCCATGAGATTGAATCATCGTCAATAAAATCAATGACCTGAGGATTCAGGACGAAGAAGCCCCCGTTGATCCAGGCACCATCGCCTTCTGGCTTCTCTTGGAAATGGGTGATTTTAGTTTGTTCTTTCCCAAGTGCGATCGCCCCAAATCGCCCTGGAGGCTGCACTGCAGTTAAAGTTGCTAATGTATTTTGCTGCTTATGAAATTCGATCAGGGCCGTAACGTTAACGTCGGAAACACCGTCACCATAAGTAAAGCAAAAATCTTCATTACCAATATGCTCTCTTACCCGCTTAAGACGCCCGCCAGTCATCGTACTGTCTCCGGTGTCGACCAATGTTACCCGCCAGGGCTCAGCCTTACCAGCGTGAACATTCATCTGATTGAAACGCATGTCAAACGTGACATCAGACATATGAAGGAAATAATTAGCAAAATACTCTTTAATAACGTATCCCTTGTAACCACAACAAACAATGAAATCTGTAATTCCATGGGAAGAATAGATTTTCATAATATGCCAAAGAATCGGCTTGCCGCCGATTTCTACCATTGGCTTCGGCTTAATAGCGGTTTCCTCGCTCAAGCGAGTTCCTAATCCACCAGCTAGTATGACAGCTTTCATAAGACTCAATAACCATTCATAATTGACAAATTAGCAAAATATTTGACATGTGGAGTCTATAGAAACACTTGACTCCTGTCCTGTTGCTGTTGCCAATATATCTCTAGCATTCCTCAAAACAATATCCGTAATAAGACGGAGGTCTTCATCCAAGCTTCACTGTTCGTGATATATATGTGAACTTTAAGTGAGTATGTTTATCTCTAATTGGTTTTGAGTCATTGTGTGCGAAGCATTGCAGTATGTAGACTTCAGTCAGAGAAATCCCTACAAGACCGAATTATTTCTCAGTTCTAATTCAGTTGATTTCACGACTGATTCTCGACAGGAGATTGGGGATGCCTTGAGACCAATAATGTGAGTCTTGTTGTGGTTTGAGTTTCAAAAAGTGGCTAAGATGAATAGGGATTTTACGTTTTCTCACAAACTTTCGTTGTTATTTTTATAAAGGTCACAGAGGCGATTTTCATAAGATTAGGTTTTGGCATTTCCATGGATTACCAATGACAATACTGATCGAGAATATTGGCTGGATAAGTATCTTTGAAAAACATGACCCATCTAATGTTTGTAGCGACGTAGCAGCAATGACGATAGAAATAATCGGTTCCACCTGCGTCTCCCAAGAATTTCAAAGAACGGCATGAACCATAGGGGGCGTTGCTGATTTCCGGGATGATTCCTTAGGCAGCAGTTTGCAGCTATCTTGAATCTCAACGATCCGTCCATCCCTCATTTCAGCAACGCCCACCAGAAAGGCTATTTTGATCAGCTTTCTTTCTTTAAGGCCCAAGGGTTGCCAATTCCTGAAGACTATCTCGATATCTGACAAGCGGCTGTACTCAGAAAGGGTGGAACTCTCCGGTTATGATGCAAACCGTATTGCCGTTCGGTGAACTGCCAGCCATTATGCGACAAAAGCTAAACTCAAACTAACCTGGGACTCTTTACAGATAACGCTCGGTCGATTCCTATTTTACCCAAATTAGAAGCCGCAGGCAAAGGCTGGAACATCCGCCGATAGTGACTGGGAGTTACTCCAGTGAGTCGCTTAAAGAGACGTCTAAAAAAAGAGACATCTTCGTAACCAACTTCGTAACAAATGCTTTCTACAGAGTTGTCACTCGTCTCTAATTGGTGCTTGGCCTCCTCAATTCGAAGGTTTTGCAAATACTCAATTAGCGTAGAACCCGTAGCAGCTTTGAAGCGACGTTTTAAGGTGCGTTCTGGAATTTTGGCCGCTTCTATCGTTTGCTGAATTGCATCATGGTCACGGAAGGATTTCTGCAATAGTTGCTCGCAAGCTTTTACGACAGAATCAGCATGTACGTTATTGCGCACAAGAGACTCATAGGGTAGCTGCCCCTCGCTATGCCACTTCAGCAAGTAAACCTTGGCAATCCGCAGCGCCTCTCCTGGACTGCAGTGCCGCGAGATGATGTAAATCGCCAAGTCATGCCATGACGTGGTTCCCCCCGCCGTAAGGATCTGTCCAGAGGCATCCGCAAACGTGAGATTGGGGGCTGGCTTAAAGCGAATGTCAGGAAATTTCTTGCGGAATAAATCTTGGTAACCCCAGTGGGAAGTGGCATCGCAGCCATCTAGTAACCCTGTTGATGCCAGCATGATAGCGCCAGAGCAAGCTGAGTAAATAAAAGCTCCATTGGCATGTTGCTGACGAATCCAATTTATCAAGTCTGGATAGCGCCCTTTCATATCTTCGTCAGGTCCAAGCCAAAGCTCTGGAAGGATAACGATCTCAGGAGTATAACTATCTCGCACGGAATAGTCTGGTCTCACTGGAATGCGATTCCCACAGACAAAAGGATCGCTCGTTACAGACAGAATTTGAACGCTGAATAACCTCGCTATTTCTTCTGAACGAACAAGGGTTTGCCAAATGTTGCCTGCAGCTAGTAGCACATCGACCATGCCGTAGAGGGCGGAACCAGCCGTTTCGGGGACAGCGACGATCGCAACTTCAAGAGGAGGTTTCTGAGGCTGTTTCATAGCA
>CAZLYS010000341.1:0-5666 GCA_964563415.1 uncultured Halomicronema sp. | reverse complement strand
GCCGGTAGACTGCGAGCCTGAAAACGGCCAAAGTAGGCTTCGGACATTGCCTGCACTTCGTCAGCGTCTACATCGCCAACCACGACCCCAATCAAATTATTAGGGCCGTAATAGTCATCAAAAAATTGCTGAATCGTGTCGCGCGTAGCGACATACAAGTCTTCTTGATAGCCAATGACGGGACGGCGGTAGGGATGAACCTCAAACGCTTCTTCGAGAAAAACTTCGATAAACTTGCCGATGGGAGAATTATCGACCCGCATCCGCCGCTCTTCGAGAATGACGTCTTTCTCTTCGTAGAACTCGCGAAAGACAGGTTCTAAAAAGCGCTCTGACTCCAGCGACATCCAGAGTTCTAGTTTGTTAGAAGGCAGACTATAGAAGTAACGTGTCGCATCGGCACCGGTAGTCGCGTTCAGGCCGACGCCGCCCTCTTGTTCAATGATTTGGCCGTATTTATTTTGTTCGACATATTGGGCTGCGTCCTGACGGAGGGTCTCTAACTCGGCTTCCAGTTCTACAACTTGCTCAGTTTGACCGGCTTGCTGAGCGACCAAAATCTCGTCAAAGACGGCATCCATTTGGTCAATCAGCACTTTTTCCGCTGCATAGTTGGTGGTGCCAATTTGTTCTGTTCCTTTAAAGGCTAAATGCTCTAAGTAGTGAGCTACGCCGGTTGCACCATCAGCTTCGTTAACAGCCCCTACATCGGCGTACAGCATAAAGGATACGACCGGGGCCTGGTGGCGCTCCAGCACAATCCATTTCATGCCATTGTCGAGGGTGAATTCACTCACTTGGTCAGCGACCCGATCCAGGTAGGGCTGAATGTCAGTGTCTGCGGTTGCTGCTCGGGCTTGAGCGATCGCGGGCCAACCCATCAGAGTCGTTAGTCCAAGCAGGAGAGCGCTCAAAAGCGCCACGCTCCGTTGCGGGCCGCTGGCGCGAAAAAAGTTGCCGAAAAAAAGTCTCATCGCGATCGCCTATCACCATACCTTCACAATTTCAACACATTGCGCTTGCAACTGCCCATCGTATTTTGTTTTAGGGTTGATATCCCCAAGCTGTGAAACTCTGATGCCACTGCTGGGTGATTTGTTGGCAAATGTTGGCTTCGAGGGACGCAAACTGGTTTTTGCGGTAATGCCGACGAGCCTTGAGATAATTGTCGACATGGGCCTCAAAGGCATTGGAATAAGGCAGTTGGAGCTGTTGGTAAAGGGTCTGAATTGCCGACAAGGGAGCCTGCTCTAAATCAGCGAACGCAACTTCGTGAGACTGGGCAGCGGGAATCAGCGATCGTTGTTCAAAATAAGAGTCATACAGCAGACGGTAGCGCCGCAAGATCGCTTGGTTGAGCGTCTCCAGATTAGGCTTTTGTAAACAGGTGAGCCAGCCAGCCGTGTGATAGTACCGCCGCATGGATCGAAAGACATCGTAGGGATGCCGATGGATATGAATAAATCGCGCCTTGGGAAACATTTCCAGCAGCAAGCGAATGCGAGCAGTGTGGGGCGGTGATTTCAGCACTAAGGGCCGCCGATATTTATAAGTTAGCTTTTTGAGAAACCAGCAAAATTGGGTTTTCCAGTGCTGCAACTCATCAGCAGACAAGTCCTCTAGGGTGAGATACCGTTCGTAGGTTTGCTCTGATTCTGGAAAAGACAGCGCCAGATAGTAGGACTGTAGTGTGGTCAGGGCGATCGCAAACTCGTCTTCCTGGGGCGACTGAAAACTGAGCTGCATATTGTCCATCGGGCGCTGCGTAGGCACCAAGTTGGCAAACCAGCGACTACAACAATCCTCTGTCAACAAAAATGTTGTCGGACTCATGACCTCAAAGGTGTTGGAATAGGCCAGATGCTCGGTGTCGAGGGCCATTAACTCGTGAAGCAAAGTTGTGCCACTGCGCCAGTGGCCTAGGATGAAAATCGGATCTTCGGGCAGGTCGATATTAGCGATCGCAGAGTCGTAGCGCCAGGATTCGAGCTGACTGAGTGGCGTGCTGATCAAACTGGTTAGCGTCATCACGGCGGCTCGATGCCAGTAAGCGGAGTCAATGTGATGATGAGGTTGTCGGAGGAGCGATCGCCAGCGATCGAGGGTGATGCCCATGAGGTAGTTGCCCTGTAGATTCCAGCGATGGGGCAAAGCAGTTGCGGAGGGTGGCATGGTATGAGGGTGAATGGATTTAGGGTCTAATCCTGAGGGGTTTCCCAAAAAGCTTATGCTGCTGAGCTTGGAACCTCCTTGATAACCATTGGCGGGGGCGCTTTTCGGTGGGCTAAAGTCCTGTAGACCACCGGTCGGGTAGGCTTCCAGCCTGCCGCCCTCACCCGTCGGGGTCAAGACGACGCCTGAACCGCATGGCTCAGCCGCCTCGAACGGCCAGGATGGCCGTCAAACAAGATAGTCCAAAGCCCCTACAGGATTAGGTTTAGGGGAAAGGCGATGGGGAACAAGAGGAGAGTAAAGAGAGAACAGGTTCAGGAAGGGAGGCAATAATGTTTAGCTGAACAGAGGCGACACAAATCCGTGCTTTTCGCTTCTGATGACTGAATCTTGATGCAGCTTCTCTCGGACACGTCTAGAAATCTTGCTCCCGTGCTCCTCAGCTCTCCAGCTGAATCATGATTATCTGCAGCACCTCTTAGGGCAAAGGGATTACTCAACGTCCCAAGCACCCGCATTGCGGATGCCGTAGTGTTGGCGCAGAGCATCAAGATCTTGATCCATCACTGCTGCGGGGTCCAGGTAGGCATTGATGCGGCGGCGAACGGTGCGGCCCTGACGCACACCGGCCAGGTAAAAGCGGCAGATTTCCAGAGGCCTGTATTGAACCGTTTCAGTACCGACAGTGCGGCCCCAGAGCGATCTCCACAGCACTTCTAAAAATGTGCCGACGTTTTGTACGTAGTAGGTCCAGGGGCGTCGCCAGGTCAGGCCGGTGAGGATGAAACCCACGAGACGCATTTCGTCATCGAGGGTAGTGTCGTACCCCGTCACAACGTGCATGATGTCATGACGCTGTAGGTCACGCCAGGGAATACGAATGAGGCCCAAATGGAGATCTTGATTTTGCACAAAGTCGGGATTTGCAGCGTAATAGCGCTGCAAGCCCTGCCGCAGAGTTTGTCGAATGGTGAGAGTCATCATAGTTAGGTCTTGGTGGGTGGGGAAAACGGCAAGGGGCGATCGCGATTAGGCATCCGGCTCGCCCTCGCAGAATCATGATTTTTTGTGGCGTTCTGGCAGTGGACGATCAGGCAAAGGGGGATCAGCCACTGGTCGGTTAACGAGACGATGAAGTCCGGCGACGTCGCGAGTATTCTTTTGCACCGCGATCGCCCCAAACAGGCTCAGCAAAAAGGACATGCCGTAAAAGCCTTTTTCGCTCAGGGGCCAACTCGCATTCCACAGACCAATCACCAGGAGCGAGAGGCACATAATCGTGGATAGCCAAGAGATGCCGTAGTACAGGTCCGTGACGGGAATATTTTCAGTGCGATCGCGTACGCTCTTTTGCACTGAGACCGCTGCATACAGTCCATACATCAGCAAGGTGAAATAGAAGCCTTTTTCTGCCAGACCCATGGACGTCGTGCGCCAGAGTCCGGTAAGAAAGGCCGCCATGCCGATCGACATGGCACAGTAAGACACGCCGATAAAAGCAGGAGTGGGTTTGGTGTGCATGATGAAATCCTCAGAGTTCGGAGTTCGGAATGCGGAGTTCGGAAAGTCTGCGTAGGGTGGGCAACGTTCTCTATCGATGTTTGAAAACACCTAATCCGTTGTTGCCCACCATGCCCAACCGAAAACCTTGCTCATGTCACGATTCTCAGTCTTTGGCTGGGAACGTAGGATGGGGCTCGGCCTCTGGTTGGAGAAAATCTAAGATTGTCGATGACTTTTGCTAGGACAGAGAACTAGGGGTGTCCTAAGGTGGCGTAACGTCGCGATCGCCTCGTTTTCGCGGTCGCCAGGATTTGAACAAGGCGTAGGCGATCGCGCTAAGCGTGATGAGTAACATGATTGGGGGTGACCTCCTGGGCTTGAGCAGCAGCGGCAAGTTCTAGATAGCGGTGCAGATATTCCGACAGCACCCCGTGGAGCAGCAGATCATGAGCAGCTGCAAACGGGCTGTTGGGGACCAGGGGATGGCGATTCGTCACTACATGGTTCCAGCGATAGTCATTAGTGAGTTGACTGAAGTATTGAGCAAAGCTCTCGTCAAATTGGAGAGACAAAACTGCCCGCTGAAACTCGCGGCTGGTAACGCAGAGGGAATAACAGATTTTGAAGAGTTCCAGTGCTGATTCCATATCCAACACTTGCAACCAGCCTCGCCGCGTCATATCCATATCAATCTCTACGGGACGTACACTACTGAAATCAATCCCCCTTTGATGCACTTCGGTGAGCCAGTTAGGGTTAGCCCGCTGAGCCGCGTGATAGTCCAACACAAAGTTGTAGAGCACGATGTCGTGTTCAAGAAAGGCGTTATCGGCTAAGTCTTCTACCCGACGGGGGTAGAGGGTGGCGCGAGGGAGGGCTTGATCGGGACCGTTATCCGTCAAAAAGTTGACGATGTTAGAGCCGATACTCATGTGCCGCAAAATCAAATAACAGGCTTCGGGCGTCGCAAACGTGTTGAGGAACCAGACCGCCATGTGATGCATCAGCCAGTACGAGCGAAATTGAAAGGGCAGCAGCCGCTTTACAGTCATGATGGTGCCGAGACCGATATTGGCCATGACCTTAATGGGCAACAATAGATAATTGCGAGACCAGCTCTGTAAGTCTTTGACCATATAGGCTTTGGCGACCGGGTCCACAGGAATGCCGCCGTCGAAATACAGGGCATCCCAGTGGTTGGGATCTTGGCGATCGCGATTCTCAGGGATGTAAGTCATTTACTGAATCTCCTCAAGTTGCAGACGATACAGGCGAGCCGTTACCTGGGCGGTCTTCACAATGCGGGCCGCAATTTCCGGCGTCATCCAATCCGCATTGAGAAAGGCGTCGAGCTTTTGCACATGAGCTTCGTCGTTTTCCCCGTGATAGCCCAAGAAAGAAACCTGCGATTTTTGCAGCGATAACGTTTGACGAATTTGCTCAGCCCACTGTCCGGCTAGGCGATTCCCCAAGCCTTCCACGATGAAAATGCTGCCGAGCAAATCAATCGGATTTTCCCGCGATGCCCGTTGAAAGATGAAGGCCGAAAGCGCTTCTGACCCGATATTTTGTTCCGCGTTGAGGATTTCTGCCAGTTCACCGCCCACGGAAACATAGTCCCGCTCCAGCATTTGGAAATCGCGATGCTCATCACGAGCATGGCTGATGAGGTGCGATCGCAACTCAAAATTCGTCATGTTCGATGCGGCTCGCGTAATCCACCGCGCTCCATCCACCACTTGAGGTCGCAGGTTTCGCAGCATCGCTTTGTAGTCTTCCACCGTCAAGGTGCCCTGGTGCAACCGACGGACAATGGGTACTGATCGCAGTTCCCGCTCAAAGGTTAACCACACCAACATGAGCTGCCTCAGCAACTCCGCCGAGACATCTTCAGAGGTCCCAGATCCCCCACTGTCTTCTACCGAAACCTCATGGCCCCCCTTTTGAAAGGGGGTTGGGGGGGTCCCGCCAGTCCTAGATGTGACGGCTTG
>CAZLYS010000340.1:0-5673 GCA_964563415.1 uncultured Halomicronema sp. | reverse complement strand
ATTCTTGCCAAGTTTTTCAACCCCCATACCCAATTCTCTAAGATTTCGGATATACAAATCCTCTAGCTTTAACAACTCTGCCAAGGCGAGTTGGGCACTCCGGAGGTCAGCACCTTGCAAACTAGCACCGTGTAAGTTGGCATCACCAAGATTAGCTCTCACTAATGTCGCCTGATTGAGATTGGCACCAGCCAGTTGCGCCCGTGAGAGGTTGGTTTGCTGAAAGTTAACGCGGGTTAGAAACGCAAACGTCAGGTCGGCATTTTCTAAATCTGCCAGCTGAAGGTTGGCCCCAATCAAATCGGCTCTGGAAAGATCAATGCCATTCAGAGAAAATCCTTTAAAGTTGGTCTTGCCTGCGGCATAGCGTTTGAGAAGTTCTTGTGGATTCATGGGTTGAAAGCACTATGGCAGCAAATGATGAAGAGCTGAATAACTGGGCTGCGCAGCCCTCAGAATGAGCAAGCAGGCAAGCCTATCTCAAGGGTAAAAAGGTTTCATTGCTTGTAAGATTGCCCCTGCTGTTTGGACATTTTCACCCACGTTTTCGACACAATGGCACATGATGGTGAGTTTACTTTCTAGGTCTGAGAAGGTTTGACAATAGTCAAACGTAGCGTGCAGTAGATCATCCAAAGATTGCGATTTTAGGGTGAGCCAATCTTGTCGATTAGCCGTGAATGGACTTCTCACTGTCGATAACAGGAGGATTTTGGCGCGCAGCGGATTCGTGTACCGCATGATCTCTAAGCGGAGATGATAAATGTTGGCGCGATCGCGCGGCCGCACAGCAAGATCATTCTCAGGGTCAGCCGTGATTTCTGAAATCGATGTGATTTTGATGTGGGCACAGGTTTGTTCGCCTGAGGCTTCGAGACTGACCCAGTTTGTCAGAGAAGTCATGCCGTCTTCGCTGGGAGGGGTGGCGCCATCAGGACGCCCCGATGTGCAAGTACTATCCCCTTCTTGAGGATTGGCGGCTAGGGCAATTTCAGGCCCGATTTCTGAGGTCGCCGCATAGAGAGGATGCAGGGCTTCCGACACGACTAGGGCTAGCTGGGTATATCGCGCTTTACGGTTGAGGCATTTGATAATGCGCTCTAGGTGATAGCTTAAATCTCCCTCTGTGGGGGCTAGCTGATGCACTTCAGCGATCAACTCAGCAAGGGTATACAACGCAAGGGCCGCCGGGTCATTCTCCCAGGTGGAATGCAAAATGGCGTACAGCAACTTTTTAATTCGTTGGCGATCAGCATGTTGCATCAGGGTTTGAGCCGCCTGTTGGTAATGCTCTTGTAGACTGCTTGACAGTCGCAGAGAAGCCGCACCAGTCACTTCAGGTTGATCGTAGACCGGCTCTAACACCGTGAGAATAGTGTCGGCGATCGCCAGATAGCTCTCCTGATGGTTGAGCTTCGACGCCATAGTTTGGAGAGCCTTCTCCAGAGAAATGAGGGTGTGATGGCGCTGCTGAAGTTGTGCCAACATCATTTCCAAATTAAATTGCGCCAAAACTTTAGGATCATTTTCCCAAACGCCTTGATAGGTGCCAAAAATAAGTTTCTTAATCCGACGATATTGTGGATCTTGTTCTAGCAGAGAGGCCGCATAAGCTAAAGGAGATGAGGCACTGACCGCAGGTGCCCCCATATGATTAGCCACCACCATCGTGGCCGACTGACCATATGGGGGAATTTGGTATGCCGTGACCGGCTCTTGAATATTTTTGAGTTTTAACGGCCCTAAAAAGCTGGCATTGACATTAATGCGAGCTTTGACCACGTCATAAACCGTTTGCGAAATGCAAATACCGCCAGGTGTCGATTTCGTCTGCAACCGAGCAGCAATATTAACACCATTGCCTAATACATCACCATGACTCAGCAGAACATCTCCTAAATGGATCCCAATCCGGTGTTGCAGATAGTCTTCCGGGGCCAGCCCTTCAGCCAATTTGGCTAGTTGTTGTTGAATCTCTTGGCTACATAACACGGCCTGTACAGCGCTGTAAAACGACATGAGCAAGCCATCACCAGTGGACTTAAGCACCTTGCCGCCAAAGCATTCACACTGTTCGGCAATGAGGTCGAGGTCTCTTTGAATCAGGGTTAAAGTCCCGTCTTCATCAACTGACATCCGGGCACTATAACTCACCGCATCGGTTAATACGATGGCGGCCAAGGCTCTCTCGGCTGGGGAATAGATATGGCTCGGCTGCATATTGATTGGCAAATGCTCTGATCACAAGCATGGACAAAAACCAATCATAGGTTTCCCGAGTTATGAAGCTGATTCAGCAACTTTCTCACAAGTCTATGAAGAAACTGTTGAGAGTCGCTAGCAAAGCAGAACCTTCACCGTACGATCGCCACGATATCCTTAACACCATCTGCGACAGCGTGACTGCAAAGTAAAGATAACTCGCTCACTTCAAGCCTTCATATCAGCGATCGCATTGCGGGCCATTGAAGCGATCGCCTGATCGGTGGCCTTAGGCAACTGATAGTATTTACCGCCAGCATTTTTGGCGAGTTCTTTCCCAAATCCAGTTGAGACAAATTTCCGCTCGGTGTCGATTACCAATAACTGAAAGCCAGTAGCGCGAATGCGGCTGGCAATGTCCAATAGTTCTTGCTTGATATCTGGTTTTTCATCTGACTCTATGAGGTCTCCCAGCGATCGCGCTAGGGGAATGTTGCCTCGCCCATCGGTAATAGCCACAATCACCACATTGCCAATATCTCCTGACTGCTGGGCATTGGTGCCAATGCGCACCGCTTGAGTTAATCCATGGGCCAGCGGGGAACCTCCACCACAAGGCATCCGTTCTAGTCGTCGCCGGGCCATCGAAATCGAGCGCGTAGGGGGCAGCAAGACTTCAGCCTGTTCTCCTCGAAAAGGAATCAGTGCCACCTCATCTCGGTTTTGATAAGCATCGTTTAAGAGCTGTAATACAGCCCCTTTGGCCGACTGCATGCGGTTCAGGGCCATTGAACCTGACGCATCCACGACAAAGACGATGAGTGAGCCCGCGCGGCGAGCCAACTTTTTAGCCCGCATGTCGCTCTGCTCCACAATCACCTTGCGGTGAGGGGCACGGGCGCGACGAGCTTTTTGATAAGGGGCAGCAGCGCGCAACGTCGCGTCAACGGCGATGCGACGCACCGGCCCCTGGGGTAACATCGGCTTAATATAACGACCGCGATCGTCCGAAATTACTACGCTTTGACTACCGGATTTCCCCTGCTGTGTGAGAGATTGAGCAAACAGCAACAGTGAGGGATCAATCATTACCCCTTCGGGATCAAACACAAATTCTTCTGGCAAGCTGGGGGGCGGTTCTTCAGTTTGATCGTCGTCATCCTCCTGATCATCATCAGAGTCGTCATTATCATCGTCTTGTGAGTCTTCGGGCTGATCGTCTTCATTTTGATTTTGGGGTGGCGGAGGTGGGGGTGGCTGTTGCTCATCTTCTGGAGGCGGCATTTGCACAGCCCGTGGCAAAATCACCAATTCCACGGCCACTCGCAAATCTTCCGCTGTTACCACAGCCCGACCATCCAAGGCAGCATGAGCTTTCGCGACCCGAACGGCAAATAGTTCAGCGCGATGGCCCTGAACCCCTCCACGTAACGCCTCAGTAACCAGATATTGCACCTGCTCACGAGAAATTTGCACGTCTTTAAGCCATTCCCGCGCCAAGATGATTTGAGTTTTCAGGGCTTCTATCTCTTCGGCATACTCAGCCAAAAAGGCTTCTGGATCGTTAGAAAAGCGTGTGAACTGGTCAACGACACCCACTCGACTATCTAAAGAGAGGACTTGATCTGCAGACAGGGCGATCGCAATGCGATCGAGCAAGTGATCCCGCAATGGCCCTTCTTCTGGGTTATAAGTCGCAATGAGAAGTGGTGTACAAGGATGTTGAAAGCTAATCCCTTCCCGTTCGATCTGGTTACGCTGCTCCGTCAGAGCCGACAGCAGTAAATTACTCGCCTGATCTTCCAGCAAATTAAGCTCATCAACGTACAGCACGCCTCGATTTGCCTCTGCCAGCAATCCCGGCTGAAAGACAGTCTCTCCAGCTTGGATAGATTTCGCCACATCCACTGAACCCAGGAGACGATCTTCAGTCACCCCTAAAGGAATCTGCACAAAGGGCGCTGGCGTCACCTTGGTTGGCAACTGATCTAAATTTCTGGGCTCTGTTCCCAGTCGCTCCAAAGTTTCGTCGTCCCACAAGAGTGGATCGGTGGGGTCAGCATTGCAGCAAGAGCCTTCAATCACCTCAATCGGCGGCAAGAGTTGATGGATGGCCCGCGCCATGACAGATTTCGCCGTTCCTCGGCGACCCGCAATCACAACGCCGCCCAGCTTTGGATCTACTGCTGCCAGCAACAGCGCCAACTTAATAGCTTCTTGATCAACCACCGCCGTCAAGGGAAACACAGTGGGCATTTCAGGACGTTCTGCCGTCAGCACTTTACCTACACCATCTGCTATATCTGTCTTATTAACTATCCCACACGACCGCTTAGCCATGACGCCTGCCATTCAGTGGTATCCCGGCCATATTGCCAAGGCCGAAAGAGCCCTACAAGAACAACTCAAGCGAGTCGATGTCGTACTGGAGGTAAGAGATGCCCGCATTCCGTTAGCAACTCGGCATCCTCAGATCCAACAGTGGATCGCCAACAAAGCCCACATTCTGGTCATTAATCGAGTTGACATGATCTCTGCCACTGCTCGTAACCATTGGGAAGCTTGGTTACGAGAACAGGGCGAGGTGCCTTACTTCACCAATGCTCAACAGGGCAAGGGAGTGGCCGGCATTGGTAAAGCGGCTCAAGCTGCCGGTCAAAGTATGAATCAACGGCGGCGCGATCGTGGCATGCGTCCTCGTGCAGTACGCGCCGTTGTAATTGGCTTTCCGAACGTGGGCAAATCAGCCCTAATCAATCGTTTGGTGAAAAAAAAGGTCGTTGAGAGTGCGCGTAAGCCAGGGGTCACTCGCCAACTCCGGTGGATTCGCATCACCGATGACCTAGAGTTGCTGGATGCTCCTGGGATTTTACCTGCACAACTGAATGACCAAGAGGCCGCGTTGAAACTCGCTATCTGTGACGACATTGGTCAAGCCGCCTACGACAATCAGCGTATCGCCAGCAACTTAGTAGAGTTATTCAAGACTCTAGATGGGCAAACTGAAGAAGCCCCTTACTTAGCATCACTAGAGCAACGCTATGGCTTATCGGCTCATGACCTTACGGGAGAATCTTATCTGGAAAATCTCGCCAAAAATCGCTATCAGGGTGATCGTGAACGTTCTGCCCGGACCTTACTACGCGACTATCGAGTTGGCCAACTTGGCAACTTATCTCTAGAATGGCCAACTCTCCCTTCTTTAATAGAGCTTTGACCTTGAGGCCAACAAAGAGTAGCAATTGAATTTAGCTAGTGCTCAGAATACTACTAGTTTGCTCAAACAACTGCCTGAGAGTGCTTTATTTTCATTACGTGAGACGTAGTTTAGCAAATCAATTTCACAAAGATAAAGTCATCAATTTCTGCGATTTAAGAAATTCATGATTTAAGAAATTTATATAGACAGAGGCATATCCCCTAATATAATTCCCTCAGTGGTGCAGAAAACTTTTTTGAGTCTCATAGTGG
>CAZLYS010000339.1:0-5683 GCA_964563415.1 uncultured Halomicronema sp. | reverse complement strand
ATTTGCACTTCTCTGCCGATGATTGCCAGTAGTTGAATCAGTTGTTCAATACTGAAACGACTGATTTCCCCATTGATGAGGTTTTGCATGCGTGGCAAGGTTTGCTTCAGCGCTTTGGCGGCTTCTGCCGGAGTCCATCCACGTTGCTCGATCGCTTGCTGCAATGACAACATCAACGCCGTGCGCATCTGAAGCGTTTCTGCTTCCGCGATCGCAAATTCAGACGGCAATGTCGATTCACGACAGACGGTAGGGTCAAGAGTTAGCATGACAATTTCATGTAAAGGGTGACGCGCTGTCTAGCGCATAACCATTTTAAGTGTGGTAACTTCAAATACTTCCCGACTGCATTTTTCCTTAATGATATGCCTGACAATTTCTCTCTCATGATTCACGGTGGTTGTGGTGCGTTAGAGCATATTCGCCGGGAAGGCAGTGAAGACGACTTCATCCACAGCCTGCGTCGGATTTTGGAAGGCGGACGACAAATCTTAGCTCACGGCGGGTCGGCCTTAGATGCGGTGGAATATTGTGCGATGCATCTAGAAGATGACCCCCTCTATAACGCGGGGCATGGGTCTGTACTGAATGAATACGGTGAAGTCGAAATGGACGCCGCCATTATGAATGGCGATGGCCTAGAAGCCGGAGCCGTGGCGGGCATCACGAATATCAAGAACCCGATTACCCTAGCCCGCCGCGTCTTAGACAAGAGCGAACATGTCATGCTGATCGGTAAAGGCGCGCGGGAATTTGCCAAGCTTTGGAATATCGAGGTCATGACCGACGACTACTTTGTGATTGACTCCCGCATTCGGCAATGGCGCGAAGCGCAAAAAGCGGGCGGCATGATGCTCGACCACGAAGACGCCGAACCGAAGCATAAACTCGGCACCATTGGTGCCGTCGCTCGGGATGAAGCAGGGAATCTCGCGGCAGCAACCTCGACTGGCGGCATTGTGAATAAGCGGTGGGGCCGGGTGGGCGACAGTCCGATCGTGGGGGCGGGTGTGTTTGCCGACAACACCACTTGCGCTGTGTCAGCCACCGGCTATGGGGAACAGTTCCAGCGCACCGTTCTCAGTAAAATGATCTCTGATTTTGTCCATTTCAAAGGCATGGATGCTGCCGAAGCCGCCACCGCCGGGATTGATTACCTGGTGGAGCGAGTGCAGGGTTTAGGCGGCGTTATTGTCATCGATCGCCATGGCCGCTGCGCCTTTGGCCATTCCACTTCCGGCATGATCTGCGGCTACATTGAACAGGGCGGCGAAAGTGTGTGCCGCTTAACCTGATGCCTGCTTTTCCAGCACCGTCAACTGGGGCTGAGATCGCCCTCACAAATCGTCCCTGGTCAGGCAGGCTTTAGCTTAGACAAAGCAGCGATCCTCATACAGATAGTTCAAACCCTGGCAACACATTTTCGCCGGATAAGGTAGCTGGCATCGCGATCACTTGCACCGCTTGGGCTTGCCGATAAATCTCAACCTGCTGATCTGGCGGATTGATGAGCCATCCGAGACGCAAGCCACTCGCCACATACTCAGTCATCTTTGTCCGTAATTCGGCGAGGGACTGTGGCTTCAGCTTGCCACTAGAGAGGGAGTAGGATCGCAACTCAATCACAAAATCGGGGCAAATCGGTGGAAACCCCACGCGCTGTTCCGGTGTCAAGGCATCCCAGCGATCTTGGCTGACCCAAGCGACATCAGGTGCGCGAGTCGAGCCAAAGGGCAGCTTAAAGGCCCCTTGAGAGCTGAATACTTTACCCAGTTGGGTTTGCCGATTCCAGAAGATTACCTCTGCGATTAAATCCGCTTCTCGGCTACTACCTTCTCCACCTACGGGGGACACGTCGACTAATTCTCCTTGGGCGGTGCGTTCCAGCATGCGGTCAGGCTGCTCGTGGCAGAGCTGCTCAAAAGCGGCCTGAGTGATATATCGAGTTGAGGTTTGAACCATGATGCTGTCTCGAACACTGCAACCACTGCAACTGTTGTGCTGAGAGGGTGTCTCAATTTTAAGCCAGCGATCGCTGGACAAGAGCCAGTCAGTACTGAGCAAGCGTAACGGTACGCTGCTGATCCGCCCCAAGACGGCCAAAGCCGTTCACAATTCGCATAATCGGCTTTTGGGACAGGGCCGTCGCTGGTTTTTTAGCAATCACCCTGACGAATCGGCCACAGCCAGAGAGGCTCGATTTCAGGTGTCCCCACTTGCAGGCGCAACTTACGACTACCCTAAACTCACTGCCAACGGCGGCTGCACCATGCCCACCAAGATGCCCATGATGTCCTCAATCCGGTCAATGTAATAATCCTTGCGGTCAATGTAGGCGGTGGTTCCCTCAAGGCTGAGAAATTTCCACTGGTTGCCGGTGGTTACCGCGCCACAGATTTGCGGAACGGTGTTGTCCTCTCGTTCGTTGAACACCTGAGCCGCTCGCATGGCCGCGAGGCACGGCCCCAGTCCCCCTTTGATATTTTCGTTTTTAGCTTCAAACACAATGAAGGCCGGGACGCTGAGGTAAAGCTGCTGGCGGGATAAGCTGATGACGAAATCGCAGAATCCGGTCAGATCTTGTTCTGGGTCAACATTAAATTCAATGCCGGAGAATAGACTGATCTGGTCTTCGAGTAGACGCTTCAGCTCAACTAGAATGGGCGCAATGATCATTTCGGAGCGGGCCTTTTCTGTATTGATGGCGAGAGCCAAAGGGACACTGTAGTTCAGATAGTTGGTGAAGGCTGCCGCTAGGGGCACAGAGCGCATGGTGGCAGAGAACAGGTCACGATCGCTCTCCAGAGTCAGTCCCAACTGCTTTCTAACTTTTTCCAGCGTAAAGTCTTTGTAGGACATGGGGGTGGCCTCCTGATCACGACCCTTGCTGGCATTATAGGCATTAAGACAGTTCTCACGCGGACGGTAACAGTGTCCTTCGCAAAGTGCGCGATCGCCCTCACGAATTGACCGCAGTAAGGGATGATGGATTCTGGATGTTTAGTGCGATGCTGTGCTGCGCGGCGATCGCCACTAACATCATTGTGTTGCCCTCCGCCAGCCCCCGGTTTCCGGCATGGTTAAGTTAATCATTCAGATTCCCTGTTACAACGAAGAAGCCACCCTCGGTCTTACCCTGTCAGAACTGCCCCAAAGCCTCCCTGGGATTGACCAGGTGGAATGGTTAGTGATCGATGACGGCAGTTGGGATCGCACAGTCGAGGTGGCGCGATCGTGTGGCGTCCATCATATTGTGCGACTGCCTTACAACCAGGGATTAGCCAAAGCCTTTATGGCAGGGATGGAAGCGTCTGTAAGGGCGGGAGCCGACATCATCGTTAATACCGATGCCGACAACCAGTACAACGCCGCCGATATTCCCCATCTCATCACCCCCATTCTCAAAGGGGAAGCCGACATGGTGATTGGGGCCAGGCCGATTCAAGAGATTGCTCACTTTTCGCCGTTGAAAAAGCGCCTGCAGGGGTTAGGCAGTTGGGTGGTGCGATTGGCCAGCAACACCAAAGTTCCTGATGCGCCCAGCGGGTTTCGGGCTTTTAGCCGCGAAGCTGCCCTGAAATTCAACGTTTTTAACGAGTACACCTACACCCTAGAAACGATTATCCAGGCTGGGCAAAAGGGGATGAAAGTCGAGTCGGTGCCCATTCACACGAATGCTGACCTGCGCCCCTCACGATTGGTGAAGAGCATTCCGTCTTACGTGCAGCGATCGCTCTTCACCATCCTGCGTATTTTTATGACCTATCGCCCCCTGCGCTTCTTTTGCCTGGCAGGGACGGTGCCGTTTACGGCAGGCTTTTTGATTGGGATCCGGTGGATGATCTTGTATTTTGGCGGTACGCCGCGCTCCCATGTGCCGAGCCTGATTTTGGCCGCAATTCTCATGCTGATGGGTTTTCAGCTCTGGATCTTGGGGTTCGTGGCTGATTTGCTCGCCGTGAATCGCAAAATTTTGGAAGAAAATCAACTGCATTTTCGTCGTTTGAACTGGACTCAGCCCCCTGGAAAATCCCATGAGCCGTGATCTTCTGGCCCAGTCAGCCCTGGCCGAAATTCCCAAAATCCTGACTTTGATGGATCGCAATCCCCACAGCCCGACCTATGGGTGTTGCGATCGCAATTTTTGGCAATACAAAATCATCGACTTCCCCAGCGGCATGTCCCAGGAATTTGTGTTGCCCCTTGCCCTGGTGTACGCGTTGGATTTGCCGAACAATCCGTTTTATCAGCAGGTGGCGATGCAGGAATGGGCGATCGCCGGTATGCACTATGCGGCCAAAAGCGCTCACTCTGACGGGGCCTGTGATGACTACTTCCCCTTTGAACGAGCCAGCGGCGCGGCGGCCTTTACCCTCTACGCTTTTTTAGAAACGTATCAACTGCTCAATCTGCAGGATGAAGCCCTACTGAAATTTTTCGAGACGCGGGCCAATTGGCTGGCTCACCATCAAGAAAGTGGCCAACTCGCGAACCACGAAGCTCTCATTGTCTTATGTCTCCATTTATTAGGCGAGGTGCAGCAAACGTCTCAGTGGCAGGCGCAAAAGACGCGACGCCTAGAGCGGTTACTCAGCTGGCAAAGTGCCGAAGGCTGGTTCCAAGAATATGGCGGGTTTGATCCGGGCTATCACACGTTAACTATTTCCTGTCTGGCGCGGCTCAACCAGCTTCAGCCCCGCGAAGACATCCAAAAAATTCTCATCCAAGCGGTGGATTTAGCAGCTCAGTTTGTTCATCCCGATGGCTCCTTTGGGGGCGAATACGGCAGTCGCAACACCTATAACTTCTTTCCCCATGGCTTTGAACTGGTGGGACAGTGGTATTCCCAGGCTTTGGGCGTGAACGATCGGTTCCTAGGAGGGCTGGCCAAAGGCAAACAGCCCTGTTATGCCGACGACCATATTGTGGGGCACCACGTGTGGAACTATTTGTTAGCGTGGCAAGACTTTGTGGGCGATCGCCCCCCGGCCATAACGCCTCCCACGGGTCAGTTTTGGCTGAAAGAGGCTGGCATCTTAGTCGATCGCCGCCAAGACAAGGAACTCTTCATTGCCTTTAACAAAGGCGGCGTCTTCAAACTTTTCCGTAAAGATGAATTAGTGCTGTCCGACACGCAAATATCGGTCCAACTTAAGCAAGGCAAGAAAACGAAAAACGCCGTTGCCCATCTCGTCGGCAACTATGAGTTTGAAGTAACCGACAATCAGATTCAGATTCGGGGACAGTTAGGCTGGGCCAAACAAACCCAAATGACGCCTTTAAAGCTGTTGATTTTGCGCTGCGTCAACCTCACCCTGGGTCGATTTTTTCCCAATCTCGTTCGCAGTCTGTTGCAGAAAATCCTGATCACCGGCAAGCAGCAAGCGCCCTTCCAGTTTCTAAGGCAATTGACCTGGCGAGATGGGCAATGGCACATTACCGATGAGCTCAAAGCCGATACCTGGAAGAATGTGCAGTCTGTGGGCATCAGCGGCCATCAAACCTCGATTTATGTGGTGGTGAGTCGCGTCTTTCAGACCAGCCAACTGCAACCCTGGATTGATTTGAGCGATCGCGCCAAAACCCTGCCCGACGGCGAAACCCTCACCATTCACCGCAGTTACTGACACGGCAGCAATGTGCACACCTGTTCAGATTTTGCCCCCTCCTTTCCCCCGCCCCC
>CAZLYS010000338.1:0-5685 GCA_964563415.1 uncultured Halomicronema sp. | reverse complement strand
TGCTTACAAACTTGGTTTTGAATATCCTCAATACTTCTCTCGTCTTTTCAAGAATAAAACGGGCATGAGTCCTAAAGAGTATCTAGAAACAAGTTCGTTGAACTAATGATGAGGGAGGCTTACCCAAGTATTCGCACACATTTGCCACTCTCCTTCCCTCCTACCAACGTTCCCTGGCCGGGCGCCCTCACTGCGGCATGGTGATTTCCCGGACAGGCTGTCTCGCTCGCGACAAGTGGCAGGCAGCGTGCTCGTTCCTTCAAGAAAATTACGAGCACCTTTTTAATTAATGTTAGCAACCATAACCGCGTCGCCTAGACTGGACGTTCGCCTAAACCCATACTGGCCCTGAAGCTGTTAGTTCTTTTTTGATTGATACTGAAGGAAAGCGGTGGTACTTGAGTTTTAGAACGCTAAAAAAGGTGATGGATGAAAATCCCGTAGTTCCGTTCGCTTCGTCTTTCGGATCCATAAAAATCAGCGTTAAACCCTGCACCAAAACTCGTCTGCCCGACCGAAACTCCAGCCCTCAGGTAGAGTAAACTCCTTTCATGAATGCTATCCTCTAGGTTTTGGTTGTAAATGCCTTGTAACCTGGAGTAGAGCCTTAAGCTTTTTGACAGCACAGGTTTATATTCGACGACACCTACGGTTTCAAAATTAACAGTGGGAGCTAGCTGAAAAACGGCATTGAACAAAACCAACCACGTGGGGTCGGCTGAGAAGAACTGAAGACCTGTAAACGGAACCGCACCCTTGGCATAATGAAATTGTAACCCCGCCGTAGTGTATATCTTGGACCGTAAGCTGTACACCATTGCATTGTTAAAAACAATTTCATTGTTGGATCTTCCATTTTCATAGGGTACTAAAGCTGAAGCAACTCCGAAATATCCAAAGCGGCTGCCCGTTTCAAACGGAAGGTTTAAGATGGTCAGGTAATATATTTCTTCATTGCCAAACATAATCTCAACGGGTATTGGCGGTTTTTTTGCCGGTGGCACCTCTTGTCCGTTTACAGGGGTGATTGGAACGAACAGCACCCACACCACCATTCCGAATGCCTTAAAAAACTGATACTTTCTTAATCTGATCACCGATCTAATCTAACTGTATATACATTTCCTATGCAAAATTCCATGGAGAACAATTGGTAAGCTGATAACAGCGTGTCAGTCTATGTATTTATAGTGTAAATCAACCAAAGGAGTAATGAGGAAATGTCCTGTGCTTACCTCTTAGATCGTAGCGTTTGGCGATTTTGCTCAGCGGTATTCGGAAGAAAAACTGTTTGGGTGTTTTGCCTGTAATCTGCTTGAACTGCCGATTGAAATGCGTTATGTTCTTGTAACCCACGGTTTTCGAGATTTCAAGAATAGTTTGGGTTTGGTCCTTTGCTGTTAAGAGCCGGCTTGCTTTGCCAATTCGAATCTCATTTAAGAAGCTACTAAACGTTCTAAGTGTTCTCGATTTAAAATACCTGCAAAAAGATGACTTGGTGAGGTGCACCATTTCCGCAACGGCTTCAACACTAACTTCCTCATGATAATGTTGCATAACATAGTCATTTACCTTGCGCATTCTCTCTTCATATGATTCACTTGTCCTCGAGTGGAAACCCTCGGAAGACAATGGCAATAAGCTTTTGGATTCGGCCAAAATGTTTAGAATCTCCAGTAACAAAAGGATGCGTTGAAATCCCGCCGCACGGTAAAGGGTTTCTATCTTTTCTGCCACTATAGCATGTGTTTTGCCTGTGATCAAAAGTCCTTTGTTACTCTTTATCAAGAGCCTATTTATGCGCTCCATTTCTGGTAAGGGAAACAGTGACGCCGCAATTTTTTCGATTAAAAAATGAACAACATACAGATCAGCCATTTTTGAACTGTCCTTCTTATAGAAGTCATCATCATTCTTCCAAACATGGGGGAGATTTGATCCGATCAGGGCCATGTCTCCGTCATAGAAATTCCCAATATGGCTTCCTACCAATCGTGTGCCGTAACCTTTCTTTACATAAATCAATTGATGTTCGGGATGGTAATGCCAGGGCATATCAATATGAGGTATAATGTCCCTTTTTACAGCAAAAGAACCATTTGCATGGTCGGGTACTTTTTCCAGAATGGGTTTCATTATAGTTCCATTTTGAATCCTAATTAAATTCGGCAACGCTGAGCACTTTCCAAGTGTTAACCAGCCCCGCTTCCCTCCTCTCCATTTGAAATGGTAAAAAGCGTGCTAGTATTACCAAAAATGAAATAAGGGCTAAAGGGTTCAAAGCCCTCCCGGATTTTAGCGGTACCTCTTTCAATTTCCGGGATACATATACATCATTCTGTGAAAATGTTAAGACACTCCGTTTGCGCATACTTTCATTTGTTTAAGATATGAGCAACGAAAGGTTTATTTTAATTCCATGACCCAGATTGTTCAGGTACACACTATTGAAGATGTGCACAATTTGTGGAATTTACCACAGCCTCAGCACCCACTAATCACAGTAATTAGAGAATGGCCAGCCATAGATTTTGATGCAAATCAACTCACATTCACCAGTGACCTGTATTATATCAATCTTAAGGGAGATTTGTCGGGATCTTTTCAGTACGGTAGAAACTCCTATGACTACCAACAAGGTACGCTGATATTCATTGGTCCTGGCCAAACGGCAACATTTAGCCGTACCAAAGATCCAGTGAAAGAATCAGGTTGGGTGCTCATGTTTCATCCGGATTTGATCCGCAAAAGCGAGCTCGGAAAGACCATCAAAGACTATTCTTTTTTCAGGTATGAAGTTACCGAAGCGCTGCACCTCTCAGAAAGGGAGCGCAACTACATAAATGTTGTGGCAGAAAACCTGGAAAGTGAAATCTCCCAGAACATAGATAAACACTCACAAGAACTAATTGTCAATCACTTAGAAACCATCCTTAAGTATAGCAGCAGGTTTTACGATAGGCAGTTCTATACCCGCACCAACCTTAACAAGGATCTTGTCGGCCGATTCGAGGATTATTTGAGAGACTATTTTTCCAACAAAGCTATTGACAGTGGTTTGCCAACAATCGGAGCGTGTGGCAAAGCCCTGAATATGTCTGGTCAATACCTCAGCGACCTACTCAAACTAGAAACCGGTAAAAGTGCTAAGTACCACATTCACGATTTTGTTATTGACCGAGCCAAAACGACATTACTCAACTCCGATAAACCCATAAGCGAAATCGCATACGATTTAGGATTTGAATACCCCCAACATTTCAGTAGACTGTTCAAGGTAAAGACAGGTTTAAGCCCTACTGAGTATAGAAATATCAACGAATAAACTACTATCTAAAAGTGGAAAATAAGAAGCTATATCAACGAAGGTGGTTCAGGATCACCTCCATTACAATTCTCACCCTATTTGTAGGTCTTTTGGGAATTGACCTTTACATGCGAAGTGGAGCAATTCCCGATTGTGCAGATCCCTCTGCAAATACAACAAAAATCAAATGTCCCTTTCTAGCCATCACCCAACCATCGATGAAAAGTCGCAGTGACTTTATCGACGATATAGAAAACGCGGGAATGGAACCGGCCATGGCGGTCTTCGTGGCCACACAAATTACCTGGCAGCAGAAAGGACTTGGGGCAGTCCTTGGTGGAGTAGCACCAGACATTTATCAATTGACAGACGTTCATGGCATTAGTCATTGCGACCTCTTTGGAAGGTATTTGCCTGAATTGAAAGTGATGGCAAGAAAGCTGGAAAAGGAAGGTTTGTTGACCATACAGGATCTGGTTACCATGAAACAGTGGGTGGCAGCGCAAGAAGGTATAGCGGTCATCGAGTCTAGCCAAATTGAAACCTCACTGGCGTTCTTGGGAGCCGGGGGTAGTTTGGAAACCGGTTTGGTCGAAACCAATAACTTCTTTGCATTCATGAAGGGTGAAAGGCTTTCTGCTGAAAACGGAATAACGATTGAAGCACTGGATCAGGCTCAAGCCATGACCCATTGGGATTAAACCAAAAGGATATGATCCGCGGGAAAACAACGTAATCATGGCAGCAGCTCTGGTATTGCCAAGGCAAAAACGCAATTAAAGGAGGGTTTCGGGCCATGTAGGCGATCGCCACGGGCGGCTAGTAAGGACTATCTAGATCGGCCTACGCCTGATACATAACGATATTACTTAATCGGATGATCAGCCAGATCTTTGAGCTTGGCAATGTTAGTTTTTTCACCAAAATTCTCCACAATCTTTGATCGGCTAATAGAGAAGATCTGGACCAGCTCAAATTGTTCACCAACTTCAACAATTATGGCTACGTCGTAACCTTCTTTTTGAAGGCCCCGGATTAATCCAATATTCCGGGATTTCCGGTAACGATTATCGAACCTTCTTCTGCATTTGACTTGATATTTGATTCCGTCCCCGTCAATTAGGTCGTATCCCTTCTGAACTGTGTTCGTGGCCAATTGTAACCCGTACTCCTTCGCTGCATAATACTCTCCTATTTCTGCAACAATTTTGGTGGTCCTGATAATTCCATGCTCAAGAAGCATTGATTCACCTTTTGAAATCAATTGTAAGGCTTCAGTTGGATCATAATTTTCGTTCATAATATTTTATCAAAAGCCTACTACCATCCCCACAAAAAACTGCTGCAAACTGGGCTCTACATCGAGCCTTTGTAAAGCGGCGTCGGTGGCAATAACGCCAAAATCTGACCGATCCAGGTCATGACCTTCCATTTGCTCAAAAGCGCAGCGAACAGCTATCGAGGAAGTGAAGGCATATTCCAGGCCTAACCCCAAGCGTACACGACCAAATCGCTCAGCGCCTGAGCCACCTGAAAACTCATTTAGCGGCGTGCCGTCGATCAGGACCGACTGCTTGCTGTGCGAATAACCCACGCTTCCGTAAATCAACAGCCTGCTGAGCAGTAAGTAGCCTCCTCTGACATCCACGCCCCAATTAGCCCCCCGTTTGAGATCCAATTCACTGAAACCGATGACTCCAGGATCAAACGTATAGGGATCGGGTTCTAATACCCCGTTGTAATAGACTTCGCCACCCACCAGTAGCTTTTTGAACCGATGATTATATCCCAAAAAAGCGCCATACCCCAAGCCGCCCCTGCCCGCTGGATCGTCCACGCCATCAAACGTTATTTGGGTATTGTAACTGATTGTTCCAATTTCTACCCCTGCGTAGTAACCTGAAAAAGCATCGGAAAAATCGGATTGTGCCGCTATGTCCAGGCTAAACAAGAGCGCGCCTATCAGGGCACATAGGTGTCGCTGCTTCGATAGCGTTCTCATCGGTTTTACGCGCTTACCACGCTCCTGCCAGGTTAATGGATCAGTTTTCAAGGATCGAGTTATTTCTATTAAATGTACAAGGATCTGTACACTTCCTTCCTGTTCGCTCCCAATCCCAATCAAAGTTTTACAACTTCGGTCTTGAAGGAGTACAGAGCTTGATAAGGACACCGGGGCACCCGTTTATACCTAGAATAACCTGAAGGCCCACAACCAAGTAAACCCCAATTGGTTATCATTCTTGGTTTACTCTCATTTAATTAGCATTTCCAATTTGACCCAGGTTCATATGACAATACCCAAACTCTTGCTGCACAACAGGAACCTCAAAGTAGTTGCTGAAATCATCTCACTAAGAGGTTATACTTAAATAAAA
>CAZLYS010000337.1:0-5695 GCA_964563415.1 uncultured Halomicronema sp. | reverse complement strand
GATGCCCCGAAATCCCATCCCATTGACGTACATGCGCAAGCACAACCGTCGCGTATCGTCGGAGTACCCACGCTTAGGGGTGGGGTTTTCGACAAACTGACGACCGTAATCTAGACACCGATGATTTTGTTTGCCGCGTCGACGACCATTCTTACAGCTCTGGTTTGATAGACACTCAGGACATTCCATTTGCCGCACCACGAAACCATCCCTATAATTACGCAACGCCAAGTTTCCTTTCCAGGCCAAGCGACTACAGATGCTTGGCCTCCCTGAACCACTGCTGCTGGCTGTTGTGAGATCTCACTAGCCGGTTTTACCATTTGTATTAGCCCCCATTCACTACGAACCAGTTGCTATGCCTGAGTCAATTCAGAAGGTCATCTCCCCTCACGTTCAAGACCTTGGCGGGTTTGAAGCCCGACGACTTCTCCCTAACGATGAGCAAAAGATGGTGGGGCCTTTCATCTTTTTTGATCATCTGGGGCCGGCCAACTTTCCACCAGGTAAAGGCGTTGACGTGCGGCCACATCCCCACATCAACTTGGCTACTGTGACCTATCTGTTTGCCGGGGCCATCCTCCATCGTGATAGCTTAGGCACCATTCAAGAAATTCGCCCCGGTGCTGTCAATTGGATGACCGCTGGCAAAGGGATTACCCATTCGGAGCGATCGCCTGACGCTGAGCGACTTGAGGAATCGACCTTACATGGCATCCAAACCTGGGTGGCTCTACCCGACGACGCGGAAGAAGTGGAACCCTGCTTTTATCATCACCCCGCGACCGAAATTCCTACTTGGGAAGCGCAAGGCGTTATCATCACCCTCATCGCTGGAACTGCTTATGGCCAAACTTCCCCGGTCAAAGCCCTATCACCGATTCTTTATCTGGATCTCCAATTTACTGCTGGCAGTCAGTTCGTCTTACCTGCCGATTACAGCGAACGAGCTGTGTATAGCGTGACGCAGGGACTCAAAATTGATGGACAACCTCTTGAGCAACATCGTTTGGCGGTTTTGGAATCATCCAAGCCAGTGACGATAGCGGCCAGTACAACGGCACGCTGCATGGTCGCGGGTGGTGAACCGTTGGGCACGCGATACAAATGGTGGAACTTTGTTTCCAGCCGATTAGACCGTATCGAACGAGCCAAACAAGATTGGCGGGATGACAACTTTAGCAAAGTACCCGATGAAACGGAGTGCATCCCATTACCAGAAGACGCTAGTTGACGGTCGTACGTTGGCGCGGGTCGGTTTCTTCTGTCGCGATCGCAGTTAGCCAGGTCAATAAGCACGCAAGACGTTTCCCTTCCTTGCCGCTCGGACGGTCACTGGCTCAGGCTACTCAATAGCTTCAAGGGCGAGAATTGTTACCTGGAAGCTGCCGCCCAATGTCGTCAACACTCATAACCTGAGTTCAGGATTAAAGAATCTTGCTCTTGCCCAGTCTAAACTCAGATTGTGGTTTAAAGGTTGCCATTGCTATCAGCAAAGTGAGCTGCTAGCATTCCTTCGGCTTGCTCTGATGTGAGTGGTTTGGAAAACCAATAGCCTTGTCCGAGGGTACATCCTTGCTTGAGTAAAAACTGGGCTTGATTGGCCGTTTCAATGCCTTCGGCAACAATATCTAATTCCATATTTTTACCCAGTGCTAGGATCGTTTTAATAATCTCTTGATTGCCTGGGTTCCCTTCAAGGGTCGAGACAAATGATTTGTCAATTTTGAGGACGTCTTTGGGAAAGCGCAACAAGTAGCTTAAAGAAGAGTAGCCAGTCCCAAAATCATCCATTGCAATCTGAATGTTTTTTGCCTTGAGCTGTGTCAAAATTTCCAAAGAGGCGACTTCATTTTGCATTAAGGTACTTTCAGTAATCTCAATCCTTAATTGATGAAAATCAACTCCAGTATTCAACAAAATGCGCTCAATTTGATCGGGCAAATCTAGCTGGACAAATTGTGCTGGCGACAAATTGACACTAATATTACCGATGTGCTGTAACTGCGGCCAACGATCAATCCATTCTTTCCATTGCTTGCAAGCCTGCCAAATCACCCATTCACCAATCGGTAAAATCAATCCCGTTTGCTCAGCAATGGGTATGAAGCTGTCGGGGAATCGTGTGCCTTGTTCAGGATCATGCCAGCGAATGAGCGCTTCAAAACCACGTAGCTCGTAGCTTGGTTGGCTCAGCAAATGAAAAATGGGTTGATAAACCAGTTCGAACTCATGACGGTTTAGAGCGCGTCTGAGGTCATTTTCTAGCTGTAGTCGCTCCTTAACTTTGGCATGCATGGCCCAGCTAAAAATCTGGTAACTGTTACGTCCCTGGTCTTTGGCTTGATACATGGCCGTATCAGCATCACGCAAAAGTTGAGAGGCATCGTTGTAGTTGGGTGCATCAATTACGATACCGATGCAAGAGCTAATAGAAATTTCTTGAGACTCTAGCGTAATGGACTGCTGCAGAATAGATTGAATGTTGGCAACGACGATTAGAACTTCGTCGATGCTTTCAATATCTTCAAGCAAAATAGCAAATTCATCGCCGCTAGTACGAGCCAAAGTATCGCCAACCCGCAGGCATTGATGGAGTCTCGCAGCCACTACTTGAAGTAAAAAGTCACCAGCATCATGGCCGAGGCTATCGTTGATGATTCGAAAGTCATCGAGATCTAGGAACAATACAGCGAAATGGCCTAACTCGTTTAGGCTTACATCCGCATGGTTACGATGAGCAATTTGCCGCGCGTGGTTGAGGCGGTCTAAAAACAACGCGCGATTAGGCAGGCCCGTTAAACCGTCGTGAAAAGCATCGTGACGCAATTGATCTTCAATCCGTCGTCGCTGTTCTAATTCGTATTGCGCTTGGGCATATAGTTTGGCTTGATAGATGGCGATCGCACATTGTTCAGCCACCGCCTGTACGAGTGACATCTCAGCAGCACTCCACTGGCGAGACGAGCACGTTTGCTGCAAAGCCAGGGTGCCAAAATATTGTTGGTGATAGTTGAGTGGGGTAAGCAGTGCTGACTGCAAATGATACTCTTTGAAGAAAGCTGCGACTGCTTGAGGCGTCTCAGGCTCTAACCCATGTAGTGCAATCTGCTGCCCCATTTTGAGCTGGTCTTCATAATGGGTACACAAATGGCAAGGTTGTCCCTTGAAATCATGAGTTTCTGCTGCGGATAGACTGACATATTGCACAATCATTTTTTGATCAGCCGTGGGCTGCACAACCATACAGCGATCAACATTGAGAGCAGTTTGTAGTTGTTCCACCGTTGTCTGCAGCACTTCTTCCAGAATGAGCGTTTCGCGAATGGCCTGAAAGATTCGATTTAAGATTGACTCGCGCCAAGCTTGCTGTTCAATTTGAGCCAGGGCTGCCTGTTGTTCAAGCTTCAGCTGAGCCTCCGCCAAGGCTCTGCCCAAAACAGTGGGTAAGCGGTACAGCCGATCTTTCAGCACATAATCGGTCATCCCCGTTTTGATACATTCAACGGCCGCCTCTTCACCTAAACTCCCAGTCACCAAAATGAAAGGCAATAAAGGTTGCAATGCATGCACAGCCTGAAATACTTCGGGGGCTTGCAAGCCTGGTAACCGATAGTCTGCTAAGACGGCATCAAACGTATCATCGTGCAAAAGTGCCTCGCACTGCGGCAATGAGTCAGCAACTTTGATCTCGCAGCTGATGCCAGCCGTACTCAGAGCCAAATCAATAAGCTCGACATCTTCTTGGACGTCCTCAACGATGAGTAATCGCAGGGCGGATGGCGTTGCAATGTGATGATTACTATTGGAAAGATCAGTTATTACCCCCTGGACAGGGAGAAAACGATTTACCATGAACGCGGAAATCCCCTAGATTACTCTCATAATTCCCGTTAGGATGCCAAAACGCTAAAAGGTGAATTGATGTTCATCCAATAGCTTCCGACCAACTGCGCAAACTCCTGAAACTGCTGAAAGCCTAACGGTTTAACCACATAGCTGTTAACGCCTAGATTGTAACAATCCCTGAGATCACGATCCTCTGATGATGAGGTCATGATAACAACCGGCAAGAAACGGGTTCGGCTATCTTGACGGATTGCTCTTAAAACTTCAATTCCGGTTAATTTAGGGAGCTTTAAGTCCATCAATACAAATCGAGGTAACAGCGAAACGGGTGCGAGATCGCTGGTGCCGATCAGATATTCAATTGCTTGAGCACCGTCGGTCAAGATATCGAGCGTATGGATGACAGTTAAATCTTGCAGCGCGAGTTGAATCAACTCAATGTCGTTGGGATCATCATCCACCAACAACATTTTTCGATAGTCAATAGTCATTTGGAATCTACAGGGACGATTTTGTCAGGAAACACATTCAGACTAGTCCAATCAACAAAACTCATAATAGAAATTCCGGCAGTGACTGCCATATCTTCATTTCTCCATCATGAACATGTGAAGTGTTAATTAATACTAGGTATCTCTATCCAGAGTGAGATGAACCAAAAATTCAGCAATACATCTGGCGTTTCACCAAGAAATCTTCTGAAATAACTGGTGAAGCTAAAGCGATTTCATTAGATGAACAACTTTTCTCATTTTCTCAAGCTTAAGCAGATCTGTGAGTATGATTTTCATTTCAAAAAATGAAAAAACTAAGGTAAAAAATACAACTTATTGTTTGCGTGTTTGTGGCTAGACTCTAGTGGCTATAGGCAATGCTAGATGCGTTCTGTAAGCGGCGCTCTAATCTTGGAAATTAGCTTGAGGGAATGATTTGGCCAGCTTTTACAGTGTAAATCTGTGATCGGTCTAGCCAATCTGTGTCAAATGCTCCCAAATGGGTCGTGGTGATTAGCGTTTGGAAGCGATCGCCGATCGCCTCTAATAATTGGTTCTGGCGCTTCAAATCTAATTCTGCTAGAACGTCGTCCAGTAGCAATAGAGGTGGCTCACCGATGACGGTTTCAATGAGTTCAAGTTCGGCTAGTTTGAGGGCTAAAACGAGGGTGCGCTGCTGCCCTTGAGAACCGTATTGTCGGGCGGGCGTCTCGTTGATCGTGAAATCGATATTGTCGCGATGGGGGCCAACGAGGCTAGTATGCTGCTGATTTTCAGCGATCACCCGCTGCTGGATTTTCTCCAAAAAGGCAGCCTGAATTGCCTGGGGATCATCTGCTATGAGTGGTACGTTGGGCGCATAGGCGAGGTGTAAGTCTTCGGTTTTGCCGCTGATAGCACTGTGCCAATACTGGGCAATGGGAACGAGGCGAGCCAGCCCCCGCGATCGCCGACGAATAACTCGGGTGCCCAAGGCTGCGAGTTGAGCATCCCAGAGTGCCATTTGAGTCGGATCAGGCGAAGACGTATCTTGTTTAAGCAAGGAATTGCGCTGCTTTAGCGCTTGCTGATACTGACCCAAAATATAGGCGTAAACCGGCTCCAACTGCATGAGTAGGGTATCGAGCCAGTCTCGGCGAACTCCGGGACCACCTCTGACTAAATCTAGATCCAAACTGGAGAACTGTACGGCGTTGAGGGCACCCAGGAAGTCCATCTGGCGACGCAGTTTTTCGCCACTGCGAATGACGGTGCGACGACCTTTATCCCGCAGCACGATCGCTAAATCGGCATAGCCAACGTCGCGACTGACTTCAGCGCTAATGTGAGCGGTGGCAAAACTATCTTGAATG
>CAZLYS010000336.1:0-5696 GCA_964563415.1 uncultured Halomicronema sp. | reverse complement strand
GACTCAGACATAGCAGCAACGAATAGCAGTGGAGTAGTGGGGACAATCGATTCAGATCTGATAATCAAACACGATTGAGCGCCTGCTGATTTTACGCGATAGACCTCATAGAAGATATTTAGTGAACGAAGCATCGCGACACTTTTAGGCAGCGACTGATCAGGGTGATCCGGCTAACTTTTCGCGATCGCCGATACCCGATAAATCTGAGGTTCGACACAAAAATCAATCGTGCCTGTCGCTTGTAAATCGGCTTCAGATTGTACTCTAAACATCGCTACATCAATGGCACGGTCTAAAAATATGGTTTCACCATCGACCTGACTCGATACTCCAGCATTCAAAAAATAGGTGCCCGGTAATAACAAACATGAAAACTCAAACTCTACTTTAATTAAGCTGCCAGCCATTACTTGGTCAATAGAGTTAGCGGGCTTATGGGAGACCATGCCACCCAGTTCAAAGCCCGAAACGGTCTTGATTAACATTCCAAACCGCACTTGGGTAGCCGTTTGAGAAAAGTAGACATCATAGCTGTAAACATACCGTTCTCCACGGCATAAAATGTTGGCTAGCTTGCCTTCTAAAGTTTTGATATCGGGGTTCTTAATCTTGGCACCGTGCGACTCATAGGTGATTTGGTGTTGCGGTAACAAATAAGGGTCATATTGAGCTTGGGAGGAGGTCAAATGGGTATCCGTGGCGATGGATTCTGTTCCCTTTCCAGCTACACCAGACGATTGATTCGACAAATCCGACCAACTCGAATTTTGTACCGCCTCCTGTCGCAGTGTTTCTCGCAGAGTGGCATGAGATTCTTCAGAGGCATAAATCAGTTTTTGATAGTTGGCAACCACCACTTTGGGCGTACCCCTAGCAAGAATTTCACCCGTATCGATTAGAACGGCATGATGACAAAGTTCGACAATCGAACTGGCCGAATGTGACACAAACAAGACGGTGACGCCTTTTTCTTGCAGGTCGTAGATGCGAGCAAAACATTTCCGTTGAAAGGCTTCATCACCGACAGATAAGGCTTCATCAATGATCAAAATATCCGGATCAACGTTGATGGCCACGGCGAACGCGAGGCGCACAAACATGCCGCTAGAATAGGTCTTAACAGGTTGATCAATAAAATCACCGATCGCCGCAAATTGCACCATGTCGTCAAATTTAGCCTCGATTTCGGTCTGTGAAAGTCCTAAAATCCGCCCGTTAAAAAAGGCATTTTGTCGTCCGGTGAATTCTGGGTTAAAGCCACTCCCCAGTTCCAATAAAGCTGACACTCGACCGTTCACGTTGACCTGACCCGAGGTGGGTTGTAGCGTTCCCGCAATAATTTGGAGGAGGGTACTTTTACCAGACCCATTGCGGCCAATAATACCGACCGTATCCCCCGGCGCAATCTCTAAGTTGATGTCACGTAAAGCCCAAAATTCTTCAGCCCTAGCTTTTCCCGGTAATAAGGCTTCTTTGAGGCGCTCGACTGGGTGGTGATAACGCTTATACAGCTTCGAAATATTCTGTAGAGAAATTACAGGGTCTAGGGACATTCCACTACTCAAGTCAATCGCTTTAGCTGGGTCTCTCGGGGATGAGTTAATGCCAAAATTGTGAAGCGCGGGCGCAACAACGTCCACTGATGGCGGCATCAATGTAATGCAGATTACCAGAATTGCTCCTAAAAATACGACAATTCAGGGGTTATAGAACGTCGGCGAAGGCAACCTTGAGCTTGCGATACAGCCCAAAACCAAGGCCAAAAATAACGCCTGATAGCGCCGTGGCGATCGCCCATTCGCCCCAATGGGTTACCTCGCCTAACAAAATGATATCGCGGTACATTTCGGCGATCGCGGCTACTGGATTTAACCAAAACACCCACTGCTGCAAAGGTTCAGGAATCATGGCCACCGGATAAATGATTGGCGTGGCATAAAACCAGAGATTGAGAGCAACCACTATGGTTTGCGGAATGTCACGCACAAATACCGTGAGGCTCGCAGCACCGTAGCCTAAGCCAGTGGTCAACAGCAGCAAAGGCAGCCACACTAGGGGCAACAATAGCAAAGTGATATGCAGAGTATGCTGAAAAAAGGCGACAAACGCTATCAAAATCATCAGCCCCAAAGTATTTTCCAAAAATCCAGAAAACACCGGGATGAGGGGGAGTAGACTCAAGGGAAAGACCACTTTTTTCACTAAGTTGGGCTGGCGGACGACGGCACTGGCTGCTTGCTGCAAGCCCCCGTTAAAGATGAGCCAAGGCAGCAGACCAGCAAATAGCCAGAGCCCAAACATGAGTGAACTGTCGCTAGAGACGCCAGAGACGCCTTTAAGCTCAAGTCTGACCTGTAAGACGATGGAAAAGACATAGGTGTAAATCAGCAACATTGAGAGCTGATGGACTAAGGGCCACAGATTGCCTAACACCGATCCCTTGTAGCGCACAGTCAAATCACGCTGTACCAGCATCCCGAGTAGCGCTAACGTCGCCCATTGCTCATCTTTAAAGGGCAAAACGGCTTTGAGGCCTGCCAACTGTTGAGCAAGTGCTTGACTACTGGCTTTTAAAGATTTCCAGAGTTTGAGTTCCCCTGCCATATTGTCCCCCCCTTCACCTTGGGAACAGATTCACGAGCCCGCGATCGCAGGCACCTAGTTCAGCCAAGCTTAATGCAGATCAGGCCATTCGCAAATGCTGATGGCCTGATCTACGCTGCTGATGCTTGACTCAGGACAGCTTCTACGGGTTCCGGCCCGATCCCATTCACTGTCAATTTCTGGAGTATAGGGATACGGAAGAGGCAGACGGAGCTGGGATAGCAACCGTAAACCAATCCGCTATGCGCTGCATCGCCGCTTTGCCTGTCTAGTCGTTACTGGCTAGTTCTGCCGTAACGACAGCTAGTTGTTCCATCTGATCGCCGCGTTTGATTTTGAGATTCAGGGTCTGGCCGACGGTGCTGCCCTCAACCTGGCGCTGCAGCACATCAGCAGACGCGATCGCTTCACCATCAATCTCCAGCACAACATCCCCTCGCCGCAGGCCCGCGTCCGCTGCTGGAGTATTAGGAATCACGCGAATCACTAAGACCCCCGCAACTTCGGGAAGGAGCACGCCAGCATTCGGATCTTCGTTATTGCGGCGGGCAATATCTGGTGTCAGCGTCGCAATCTGAACGCCCAGATACGGGTGAGCAATATTTTCGCCCGCCACAAGTTGGTCTTTAATTTCTTTGGCCTTATTGATAGGGATGGCAAACCCAATGCCCATCGCATCCGCTCGAATAGCAGTATTAATGCCAATCACTTCACCCGTTTGATTGAGCAGCGGGCCACCAGAGTTGCCGGGGTTAATTGCCGCATCTGTCTGAATGAAATCAAGGCGCTTGTCGGGAATGCCGACCGATGCACTCGACCGTTTGAGGGTGCTGACGATGCCTAGGGTCACCGTATTGTCTAGACCGAGCGGATTACCTACTGCGATCGCCCAATCACCAACTTTGATCGAGTCAGAGTTACCCAATTGAGCCACGGGTAACGGTGCATCCCCCGCTTCAACTTTGACAACAGCGAGATCGGTCACACTGTCCTGTCCTTCAACGATACCTTCATAGCTGCGACCATCTTTCAAAGTCACCGTCACGCGATCAGCCCCGTCAACCACGTGGGAATTGGTCAAAATGTCCCCGGCTGCAGAAATAATGAACCCCGAGCCTTGCCCCCGTAGCAGCTCCTGTTGGGGATAACTGGGAAAGCCATTCGGCCCCATAAAGCCGCGAAAGAACGGATCATCGAAAAACAAATCGGGGGTTTCTCGAACCACGGTCGTTTCAGTATCGATGCGGACAACGGCATCACCGACCTGCTCAACCGCCATCGCCACAAAACTGCGTTGTTCTGAGGGGGAAGCCACTCCCTCAACAGCAGTTTGGGCGATCGCTGGCGACTCACCAGTCACCAGCGTTAATAGCGCCACGAGGGCGATCGCCACACACCGCACCACAACTTTTTGCCACGAATGAAGCCAAGCCATTACTGCCATTGATGTCTCCGAAGGGGTAATTTCAGACTGTTGAATTAAGACTAAAGCTTTGCCGCAGAGCCCGCTGCGAAAGCTACCATGTTGACTGTTCTCATCTCAATGGTAACTAGCAAGCATAAGGAAGACGCGAGGAGATGCCAAGCAGGGATTGCCGATCAAACAAGCACCTCAGAATCGATGAGATGGTCTTGTCAAGATTGACATGGTGAGCTTTATTCAATCCTTTAGCAATGCTCCTCGGGCCTTTGTTGTTAACTCACCATAGCTGTTCAGTTTTTAGGTCCAAAGTGGCAATAACTTACGCAAACCTTTCGTTTCGACAATGCCGTCTGGCTTTGATGTCCTTCGCTAGCTGCATTGCTGTGTTGGGCTTGACCTTAACCGGATGTGCGGGAACTCCCGATAATGTCGGTGCTGCTGACGCGCCACTGACGGCGGATGACCCCTATGAGGCGCAACTAGCGAGTCATTTAACAGAGCAGGGTGCCGCTATGTACGGGGCGTTTTGGTGTCCTCACTGTGAAGACCAAAAAGCGCTCTTTGGTGACGCCGTTAATCGAGTGCCCTATGTCGAGTGTGATCCCGAAGGCGAAGACGCTCAACCTGAACTCTGTGTCGCAAAAGAGATTAAGGGGTATCCCACTTGGGAAATTAATGGTGAATTTTACCCCGGTGCGAGATCGCTAGAGGAATTGGCCCAGCTCTCTGGCTTTACCGCACCCTAGTGCTGACTATCGACCTTCAGTTTGTTTAAGCAAATTCTACGGCGATCGCCCCACCTTATCGCTCACCCGACGACGAGCTGCCTGCTGACGGGGCCATGACATCGTCAACATCACCTGCGGGCCATCCCCACCATCAACATGCCCATGTGCATGATCCCGCTTCACTGCAGCGCATTTTGAATCGCTTTGCGCGCATTGAGGGGCACATTCGGGGCATCAAAACCATGATCCAAGAGAGTCGGCCTTGCCCCGACGTGTTGGTGCAAATTGCCGCCGTGCGAGGGGCGCTTGATCGCGTCGCGCGCATTATTCTGGACGAGCATCTGAGCGAATGCATTACCCGGGCTTCTCAAGAGGGCAATATAGAAGCGGAAATCGAGGAACTCAAGGCGGCGCTAGACCGTTTCCTACCCTGAACTTGCGGAGGATCAGGTCTGATTCTTAACGGGGCACCATGCCGGTGAAATAACCGAACCTCAAACATCAAAACCCTTTGATAGCCTATAGGCAGGTTAAGAATGGCTTTACTATTGGTGATCGTCCGGTTTTGAGTGGCTTATCCATGAGCAATGGGAAAGGCCAATCACTGACAGGGCCGGTCATGGCAAGCAATCACCGACGCTGATGATGATCTAACAATCCAGTACTGGAAGTGATTTTTGAGCCTGTATTTAGGAGGGGATGTTTGAATGGCTGCCACTGACTTTAAGGACTATTACTCCACTCTAGGGGTGAGCAAATCAGCCAGTGCTGACGACATCAAACGGGCCTTTCGGAAATTGGCTCGAAAGTATCACCCTGACGTTAACCCTGGCGACAAGGCGGCTGAAGCCAAGTTTAAGGAGATTAGCGAGGCATACGAAGTTCTCTCAGACAATGACAAACGCCAAAAATATGACCAGTTTGGTCGTTATTGGCAG
>CAZLYS010000335.1:0-5702 GCA_964563415.1 uncultured Halomicronema sp. | reverse complement strand
AGTCCCATCTCGGGGGTGGTGTCGCGGTTTGGGCGCTTCAATCCCATTTACTACCAGGGAGCGTTGGGCACGGGCATCACGGCAGTCTACGACCTGACTCCCAATCTGGCCTTTTCCGCCGGTTACCTGTCGCGAGCACCGGGGTCGAATAATCCTGATGACGGTGGTTTGTTTGGCAGCGGCTACACAGCGTTGGCCCAACTCGACTATCGCCCCACGGAGACTTGGCGACTGGGCCTGGCATATGCCCGCTCTTACTACCCGGCGGGAAACGTGGCCGTGGCTGCGGGTACGGGCAGTCGGTTGGCGAATGCGCCGTTTGGTGGCAACGTGGCGACCTCGGCCAATCACTTTGGCCTGCAGTCCACTGTGAAGCTAGGCAGTGCCAACCTATCGGGCTGGGCAGGCTTGAGTTTGGCCACGGCAGAATCTGACCGAGAGTTAGTGGATGAGGGCGATGATGCCACGCTGCTGAACTGGGCTGTCACGCTGGGCTTGCCGAACTTAGGCGGTCAGGGCAATTTGGGTGGCTTGGTGGTGGGCAATCCACCACGGGTGTTGAGCAATGACGGTGGCGCGGATGAAGACGACTCGACCTGGCACCTGGAGGCGTTTTACCGCTATCGAGTGAGTCAAAACATCTCGCTGATTCCCGGCTTTTTTGTGCTGATTAATCCCGAAAATAGCAGCGCCAATGACGCCATTTGGGTCGGCAGTTTCCGCACTGTCTTTGAGTTTTAGGATGCCGATGGTTGCTCGCCAGACGATCGCGAAAACAACACCGGCACCGCAGGCGACGAGAGCGAGGCTGCGCTCTGGGCTATTGACTCTGGGCATGTTGACACTGCTGCTGGGACTCTGGCAGTGGGGCGCACAGCAGTATACCCCCGTCATTTTGCCGACTCCAGGAGCCGTCTTAGCGGCGGTGCGATCGCTCCTCGGAGAAGCGCGGTTGTGGGTAGCGATCGCGGCGACCACCTTTCATGTCTTGACGGGCTTTGGCTTAGCTCTAGTGATCGGCGGCCTGTTGGGGTTTATCGCGGGACGGCAACCCTGGGTGCAACCGGCCCTCACACCGATTGCCGTGGCGCTGTTGGGCACCCCCCCCATTGCCTGGCTCGTACTGACGATGGTTTGGTTCGGCCTGGGCCATGCCAACTCGATTTTTACCGTTGCTGTCACTGTGGGGCCATTGATATTTGCCGGAGTGGCAGCGGCGGTCAGGGGCCTTGACCCGGATTTGGTGGCCGTGGCCCAGGTCTACCGGCTGGAGGGCAAAGCTCGCTTGCAATCCCTGGACTGGCCCCATGTGGTTTCACGACTGCTGCCGGTACTTGTTGCCGGATTGGGCCTGGCCTGGCGGGTGGCGATCATGGCCGAGGTGCTCGCTACCCCCGACGGCATCGGGGCGGAGCTGAACACGGCCCGCGCTAACCTGGATACCGCCGAAGTCATGGCCTGGATTACGGTGGCGATCTCCCTGGTGCTGACTTCCGATACCCTGCTGCGCTATCTCCAGGGACGACTGTTGCCCTGGCAGGTGACGGCCTCTAGCGATCGGAGAGGGTGAAACGCCATGAAACTGCTGCGCCAAATTCATCACCATTACGGACCGCGACGGGTGCTGGAAGACATTTCCCTGGCGGTAACTCCTGGCGAAGTTGTGGCGCTGATGGGGCCGTCGGGCTGCGGCAAAACCACCCTGCTCAATCTGCTGGCGGGCTTGCTGTCGCCGACATCAGGGCAGGTCACGAGACTGTCCACCCACACCGCTTACGTCTTTCAAGAACCGCGCCTCTTTCCTTGGTACACCGTGCTAGAAAACATTGCTCTGGGCTTAAAAGCACAGGGTGTGGCGCGACGCCAATGCTTGCAGCGAGCCAGCATCCTCGCCGAGTCTGTCGGGCTCGCAACAGCGGCGCATCTCTATCCGCCTCAGCTCAGCGGCGGCATGAAACAGCGGGTCAATCTGGCCCGCGCCTTTGCCATTCAGCCCCAACTGCTGTTACTCGATGAACCCTTCAGCTCGGTGGATATGGGCACTCGCCAGCAGTTGCAGCAGCTGGTGCTGACCTGGGTGCAACAGCACCAAACCACGGCAATTTTGGTCACCCACGATCTAGCGGAAGCGGTGGTGATGGGCGATCGCCTCCTCGTACTGTCGCCCTGCCCCGCCCGTATTGTCTCCTGCTGGCACAGCGATCGACCGCCCCACCAGCGTGACCCCGCCTACGTTTACCGCACCCTATCCGACCTGCAAACTCGACCCGAAATCGCCACTAGCTTTAACCTCAATCCCCCTTTAGAACCTTCTCGGAGCCTCACTCCATGACTTTTCACCGTCGTCAGTTTTTGCAATTTATGACCGCGAGCTTGGGTCTCTCCATCGCCGCTGGCTGTGGTCAGACTACGTCCACCGTGGGCAGTACGCTGCCGTCCCTGGGCATTGGCGGCTCGCCGATTTTGCTGACCATTCCCCTCGCCTACTTGATGGAAATGAGTAGCTTGCCGGAAGCGATCGCGGAGATCGAATTTTTCACCGTCCGCAACCACGAGCAGATAAAGGCGCTGCTGACCTCCGAACAGGGACAGATCACCGCCAATCCCACTCTGCTTGCGGCGGGGCTCTACCAACAAGAGGTGCCGCTGAAGCTGTTGAACGTGATGATTTGGGGCAATATTTATGTGCTGTCCAGTGAAGGGGCGATCGCGAGTTGGGAAGACCTGCGCGGCAAGACGGTGCTGATTCCCTTCAAAGGCAGCATGCCGGAAATGATCTTCCGCTTCCTCGCCACGCAGTCCGGTCTCCAGCCCGACCAAGACGTCACCATCCAGTCCACCCAAGATTTTCAGAGCACCGCCCAACTGCTGCTGACGGGGGCAGCTGATGCTGGTGTGTTTGCCGAACCCCACGCCAGCAACGTGGTGGCAAAATCCCAAGAACAGGGCTCCCCCCTCGCCTACAGCTTAGATTTCAAAGCCATCTGGGGTGAAATCACGGGACAACCAGCTCGCTTTCCCCAAGCCGGGGTTTCCGTGCTCAACAGCCTCGTTAACGACCATCCCGACATGGTGGAACTGATTCAAACGGAACTCCGCAACTCCCTCGACTGGATTCAACAAAATCCCACCGCCGCCGCCGAACTAGGCGCTCAATACATGGACACCCCCGCCCCCATCATCGAGCAGTCCCTCCAGACAAACCTGTTTGAACATCTCAGCGCCGCTGAAGCGCAGCCAGAGCTGGAGGTGTTTTACCAATCCCTCCAGCAGGTTAATCCCCAGCTTTTGAAAGGGCAACTTCCTAATGCTGATTTTTATGCCGGGTAGAAAAATGATGAAGGCAGAACCACATTGATACTGTTTTCCAGTTGCTATTGTGTTCTGTAACGCTTTCTCCTAAAGCCATATAGAACAGGACTTTTGTCAGTTAAACAACACACTTACTATCTCGTATTTCTCAGCATCATACTCATCGTAGAACTGTACGAGAACCCACAATTCTTGTAGAAGGATGCAGCTGAGCTATCTTGCATAGTTAGAAGATAAATCATGCTGATGTCTTTGTCGGCAAGACCACTATAAAGAGTCTCAATAATTTTCGTCCCAATGCCGCTTCTCTGCCTGTTAGGACATACACACATTTCTTTCAAGTAAAAGTGCTGACCTGCATACGAGACTTCTGCAAAGCCGAGAGCAAAACCGGAGACTTTATTCTCCTCAATCGCGACGATGCCGTAGAAACCTGGCGTGGCGTAGCAATCTGCCAGTCTTTTTGAGGCTGTTTCAAAGCTCCAGTTTTCATTCCAAGGTGAGCCATTGAAGACTTCAACAAATAAATTGGAGCAGCCTTTCAGATGAGAAGAATCGACAAGTTTAAACTTCATTCTTAAATAATAACTCTTGAAACAATCACCTTGTCTGCAAACAAAGTAACTATAGTTAGACAGTACGTTGACAATACAAAATTTTATTACTGCTTTACTTGCTGGAATCGCTCTATAATGCCGCTGATAAAGGTTTCGCCATCAACCGGAGCGGTGTGTTCAGAGGCTTCAACCACGGCATCAATTCTAGCTCGAAAATCCTCAATTCACTCGACTTTGGCACGATCATATTCCTCAAGCAATCGCAGGGCAACTTCCAAAACTTCTTCCGCAGAGCGATATTTGCCAGCTTGTAGCTTAGCTCGAATAAAGTGTTCCTGATCGGGCGTTAGGCTGATACTCACAGAAGCTCTCGTCACGTTATCTACCAGTGTAGTTGAACCGCACGAGAGCTAACTCAAACGGAGTTCCGAAACTACCTCGATTGGATTCAGCAAAACCCCACCGCCGCCGCCCAACCGGAACTAGAGGTTTTCTACCAATCCCTCCCACAAATCAATCCCCAATTACTTGAGGGCCAACTGCCCGATGCCGAGTTTTATATAAGTTGAGAGTAAGGGAGTAGCGTGAAAATAACACCCCACCCACTGTCATATCCAGGTACGTTATTTACCCGCCGATCTCTAATGCAGGTATAGGAGCCAAACTTCAAGGCGATGCAAGTGGTGTCTGATTATCCAGATGCGTATTCTGCAGGGAGATTAAGATTAAAACAACCGTCATCGGGCAAGCCTATGGTTGCTACCGCTAACGTTACCGTTCCCCAACCCATCGGCGAAAAGCGTGTGGCTTTTCACCACCTTAACTGGCAGGCCTACCAACAAATTCTGCAAGCTCTGGGTGAATCTCGCTTGGCCCGTCTGACCTACGACCGTGGCATTCTAGAAATCACTATGCCCCTAGAAGATCATGAATTCGCCGCTGAGTTAATGGGTCGGTTCATCTACTTTCTAGTGTCGGAGCTAGGTCAACGCATCAAATCCATGCGCTCTACCATCATCGAACGGGAAGATCTGAACCGCAGTCCGGAACCAGACAATGCGTTTTATATCAAAAATCAGCCTCGGGTGGCCGGACGCACGGTCAATTTTCAGGATTGATCCCCCGCCGGACTTGGTGGTAGAGGTGGATATTACCCACACCGACATCGATAAACTGAGCCTTTATGCGGCCCTGGGGGTCCCCGAATTCTGGCGTTTCAACGGCAAAGAATGGCGGATTTACCAGCTTCAGGATGGTCGCTATGAGGAGCAGGAGGTCAGCCCAACCTTTCCCTTTGTGCCCAAAGCCAAACTCTATGAATTTCTGACTTTGGCCCGGCAGGATGAAATTGAGGCAGAACAGATCCTTCGAGCCTGGGTCAAACAGCAGAAGTAACTGAAATAGAGGTGGTTTACCAATCACTCCTGCAAGTCAATCCCAAGCTCCTCAAAGGTGAGCGTCCCAATGCCGACTTTTATGCTGGGTAATAGAGATGTCAGTTTTCCTGCCACCTAGCTTTTACCTTGCAAATTTTTCTTCTCTCACCCAATTTCCTTGCTCATCATAGGAGAGACTGCGCTCCATACCAGCTGACTGCCACAGAGTATCGAAAACTGATCGCAAAGTTTGAGCTAAATCAGCCCCATAGTCCTCTATTAAAACATCTGGAATAGCTAATATATCTCTATCTATTTCATGACTTGGATTATAAAAACCTGTACTTTCTCCTAAATAAAGGGTGAAATCTACAATTCCTATCAAGCTCAGCATTATCAAAAATGGTAACCGTCCCAGGAAGATCAAGAAATCTTAGGAAATGTCGGTTTTGAGATT
>CAZLYS010000334.1:0-5734 GCA_964563415.1 uncultured Halomicronema sp. | reverse complement strand
AGCTTGAAATTCTGTGATTAAGCGACCGCTATTCACCTTCCAAAAGCGCACGTAACCATCGGCCCCTGCAGTGGCTAATAGCCAATTATTGGGGCTCGTGGCTACTGAGTGAATTTCTGTGGGATGGTCTAAGACGCGATGAACACCTCGCTTTTGGAGGCGATAAAGGTGTACCTGTTGGTCTTGCCCGCCGCTGACCAGGGTACTGCCGTCAGCGGTGACGGCTAGCGATCTCACCCAATGTTCATGACCTTGCAAAACTTTGATGGGGGTGTCCTGTCCTAATTGCCAAACACAAATAGTCTTATCCTGACTGCCGCTAAAGAGGTACTGACCGTCAGCACTAAAGGTGACGGCACGGACCCAATCTCGGTGACCTAACAGTGTCGCCACCAAAGATTGTGAGGTGACATTCCAGAGGCGGAGGGTGTTGTCATTGGCGGCACTCGCCAACCATCGACCGTCGGGGCTAAACGCGACACAACGTACCCAGCCAGCATGCTCATCTAAAAAGGCCAGTCGTTTACCACGAGATAAACTCCACAGGGCGGCCCGCTTGTCGCCACTGCCACTGGCAATGTGCCGACCATCAGGACTAACGGCAATGGAGCGAACCCAACTTGTGTGACCTGTCAAGGTGTACTGGCAGTGCCAACCGCCCGACAGCGTTGAGTAAGTGGGCAACGGGGGCAGAGTAGAGGCTGACTCTAACAAGGCGCTGGTTGATAGACCTGTCAGGTTGGGAGTGGGAACCAGGTTGGGGTTGGTCTGGTCAGACAACATGGCAGTCAAATTTACGAAAAAACATCTACAACAGTTGAGATGACCCGCCTTTTAAGCAATCGAGTCGCTCAATGTATGACCTGCGATCGCTCACTTCATGAAGGGACTACACCAATGAGACGTACTATTCCGCAAGGCCGGGAAAGCCTGGTTAGGCCTGGGGATGTCAGGCGGTTGCGTCACTACCTGGTCAGATGAAGTTGATGATTAGCAAACACACTGTTGCTAGCTCTAGTATTCGTTTAAGACTGGAACAAGATAGAGCGCGATAAATGCTTTTGCTGCATTGGGGTCAAGGTGGTTAAGCGATCGCACAATTTCAACAATGGTCTCACCTGTGGGATCCGTGCGCTCATGTACCCAGCGGTAGACCACTGTGCGCTCCATGCCCATGGTAACGGCCAATTTGTTTTGGCTAATGGCATAGGTTTCTAAGGTTTCTTTAAGGGCTCGTCCAGCGCGTCCCATTGAGATTGACGGCCTCAGTCAAAAAGTGCAGATTTAGATCAAAAGTACTGGACTACGTCCCTAAAAGCCAGTCCATAAAGCGACTGAACGAACGCTTAATTTGTTCTTGCCGCCGCCACTTCTCAAACCGATGGCGATATTGCTGTTCATTAGGCCAGTAGGTTTGCCACGCTTGTAAGCTTAAACCCGCACCCCACAAGACAAAGATGTAGAGGGCCCAGGACAATGTACCTGCCGACAGCCAATTGAGGGTGAACAAAACCACATTAATGACAGCGAATCGGACAAGGTGACCTTGGAAACGTTGTTGTCGATATTGGTCAAAGGCCGCAATCTCCACGCTTTCTCGCTGCTGTAAGGCCCACTGCTCCTCAGCTTCAGCGAGGGTAGCACTGGTAATCCCCAGCTCTTCAGCAATCTCAAACAGCTGTGAGCGTGTCAGTTCGCCCTCTTCGGTGTGGCGAGCGATCGCAATTTGCAAGATCGCTTGGGCATCTTCTGACTGATAAACTGCAGGCTCATCTTGGCTAGGAGGCATTATCGTCGATTCAGTCATGCCGAGAACACTAAGACGGGATTAGCTAATACTTCTGTTATAAAGAATTTTGATAAAAATGGGGACGGGTGCAGGGGGTTTGTAACCTTGTTCGTCAACTCCATTGATTCAAACAGTAAAAACAGTCGCCACAAGATTGAGTCGCCCCGCAAGAGCTGCGTTATGGTACAACCGCAAACTTAACAGCGGGAGTTTCAGATTATGGAAATTAAGCGGGTTTCATCCGGTAGCCCCTGGGAAACGAAGGTAGGCTATTGTCGTGCAGTGCAGGTCGGTCATCAGATCTTCGTTTCTGGAACGGCCCCTTCAGATGGTCAAGGAGGTACCTTTGCGCCAGGAGACGCCTATGCCCAAACCAAACGCTGCTTTGCCATTATTGAGTCGGCACTGCAAGAATTCGGCGCTGATCGGTCTCATATTATCAGAACTCGGATGTATGTCACTGACTTTGCCTATTGGCAAGACTTTGCGCGGGCTCATCAAGAACTCTTCGGAGAGCATCCACCCGCAAGTTGCATGGTGGCGATATCAAGCTTGATTAACCCCGACATGTTGATTGAAGTCGAAGCCGATGCGATCGCCCCCACCCTAACGACTTAATGCAAAACCGGATAATGCCAGGTCTGGAGCACTTTGCCTTGGAACGATCGCTGCAAAAATGGTGTGTTGAGCGCTGGCGATCGCAACGTTTGCCGATCTACTGTCCAACTCTGCTCTGGGTCAAAGAGAAACGCTTCAACCGAGGCGCGCTCGGCAATTTGAGGTGGGGCTAGCTGGAGAATGCGGGCAGGGCGATTGCTCATCGCTTGCAGCAGTTCTGTTGCCGTCCACAGCCCCGGTTGCACAAATCGCTGCCAAAGGGCTGAAAACGCTAGCTCTAGGCCGATCGCGCCGGTTGGGGCATCACCAAAAGCAACGGTTTTTTCTTCATAGGTGTAAGGGCTGTGATCGATCGCGATCGCGTCGATGATGCCGGCTTTGACCCCAGCGATCAACGCTTCCTGATCAGCTGGATTGCCCAAGGGGGGATCGAGACGCAGATTGGGGTCATAACTTAACGCATCCTGGGTCGAAAACAGGAGATGCATCCAGGTGGTGCTGGCAGTAATGGGCAGACCTTCAGCTTTAGCTTTGTCAATCAATTCGACCCCGCGTGCGGTGGAAATGCGCATCAGGTGAACGGGGGTTTCGAGTTCGCGCACCAGCTCCAAAATCGTCGTGAGGGCAGCGGTCTCGGCAGCGATCAATACACCGGGTAAGCCCCCCATTAAGGCGAGAGACCCCTCACGAGCAATGCCGTTGCCCACCAGTGCCCGATCGCAAGGCCAAAGCGCCAGAGGACGATTGAGCGATCGCGTATATTCCAACAGGCGTCGCAGCAACACTCGATTGGCAATGGGTTGGCCATCGGCCAGACCCGCGATCGCAAAGTTATGAATACTGGCTAGCTCGGCTAGTTCGGTCATCTGTTCCCCTTGAGCCCTTTGGGTCAGGGCAGCCCAGGGTAGTAGCAAGGGTTGGGGCAGTTGGTCGAGGTCGCAGGCCAGATCTACCAGACGTCTAAGAGCACCGGGATTATCTAACGGCGGGTCGGTATCGGGCAAAATGGCTAACCGAGTGAATCCGCCGGAGATCGCGCCCGCCATTAAGTCGGCAAGGGTTTCCCGAGACTCATGGCCGGGTTCGCTGCTGTGGCTGTACAAGTCTGCGAGGCCCGGTGCGAGCACTTTACCGGTCCCGTCAATAACATCCAAATTGTCGGTGTTGATGTCCAGGGTGGGGGCGATCGCGCTAAAGCGATCGCCCGATATCAACACGTCTTGAATCTGGTCAGTGCCCGTCACGGGATCGATTACCCGTACTTGCCGCAGTAAAGTGCCTGCCATGGTTATGGGTTAAACCGGTGAACTTACAGAGCCCCGGCAGCGGTTTTGTCAAAGATGCTGCCCGATAGGTGAATAGTGAGATTAGCTGCCGTGAGCACCGGGGCACTGTCGACCCCGTTGGGATAGTCAATCACGCTGACAGCCCCGTTGCCCTGCTTAAACTGCCAAAAGGCCTCCGGCCCCAAGCCCACAATATGACAGAGGAGCGCTTTGTTGATGGCGTCGTGAGCAGACACGAGAACGGTAACCGGTTCTACGGTGTCACTGTATTGAGCGACGATTTCCTTCCAGGTGGCGATCGCCCGCTCCCAAACCTGTTCTAAAGTTTCGCCTCCTTCACCGGGCATTTCTACTGTTTCTGGATGGTCTTGCCACTGTTGCAACATGCCGGGATAGCCCGACTCGATTTCGTGTTCGTAGAGGCCTTCCCACTCACCGTGTCCAATTTCTTTGAGGCCGTCGGTTGTGGCCAGAGCCACCTCGGGATGGTACTTCAGGATGAGTTCTGCCGTTTCTTTCGGGCGAGAGAGGGAACTGGAGATGGCGGCATCAATTTTCACCGCTTTGAGAAACTCTGCCGCCTGGTTGCCCTGGCGTTTGCCGTTGTCATTGAGGGGAATGTCGATTTGCCCTTGAAAGCGTTTTTGCCGATTCCATTCGGTTTCGCCGTGGCGCACCAGCAACAGGCGCGGTCCCTTATAGCGCGATCTCATTTCTGGCAGGGTTTCCCCCATGTGGCTGGTAAGGTTCATCGACTCTAGCTGCACGCCGTCGTCTAATTTACCGGCAAAGTTCAACACGCTGATGGCGCAATTAGCTTGTCCCAACTGTTCGTGAATTTCTGGGCCTTTGCCAAGGGCCGTCGCAATTAGTGCCCGATTGATGGCGCTGTGAGCCACGATTAAGAGGGTTTGGCCATCGTGCTGAGGTAGCGTGTCTTGCCAAAACTGAGCGGCCCGTTCGTAAAGTGATCGCACCGGATAAAACTCAGTCCCATCCGCCAGCGGCATCATGCAATTGATCGGGTCGTGACGCCAGAGACGATAAATGTCTGGGTATTTTTCCTCAGCCTCTCGAAAAGACATCCCTTCCCAAAGGGGTAGGTCAATCTCTTTGATGGCGTCAACCGCTTGAGGTAAAGGGGGTTCGGCGATTTCGGACTGCAACACCGCGACGATGGTTTCAGCAGTTTTGTAGGCCCGCTTTAACGGACTGGCATAAATCTGGTCAAACGGAATGCCTTTGAGGGTCTCCCCAACTCGCTGGGCCTGATTGATGCCCAACTCAGTCAACTCGGAGATGTCAATCTGCCCCTGAATCCGTTTTTCTAGGTTAAATGTGCTCTGCCCATGTCTCACCAAGATGACCCGTGTGGTCATAAAATCTCCCTCCCCTGCTGCAAGCCAGTCCGATTTTACCCTGATAGTGGAAGGGCAACCGGTAGCCTGTGTCGGGTTGAAGCAATCGCGGCAAGCATTTTCAGAAAAGAAGGCATGAGCACTCAGCGATCAGCGGAAAATTTAATCTGGAACAGCATCATACGAGGTGGCAGGCGGCTTTTCTGCACCCCTCAGGGCCGACTCATTGTTGTCGATACCGTGTCCACGTCAAGCATCATTGCTTACTCGCCATCGTTTTTTTTCCGCAACCCTAGTGCCGTGTAGCTATCCGATAACTGATGCCAGAGGTTGCTGATTTCTTCATAAGCATCATTCGAAGTGATTTTGCCGCCGGTCTCTAAGCCACAAAGCGTATTCACCCGCAGGGCAAACTCTTGTAAATTAGCGTTAAATGCTAAGTTAGCGGGCGAAAAGTGGCCGTAATAACGACTCCGAGGAGCTAAAAATTTATCATTAAGAGGATTATGAGCTGCCATAACACACCTGAATAGACGATAGACGACACCCTATAAGACGAAACTTTAGTTCAGTTAAAAAGGTCTAGACAAAAATTTATTTTAAACGCATTCCCCCCTTAACGTGGAGAATTCAAAACGTCATTTCATGTGATCTAACGACCGCTAGGAGAACAGTCATCATGT
>CAZLYS010000333.1:0-5737 GCA_964563415.1 uncultured Halomicronema sp. | reverse complement strand
ACAGTCGCTGACTGCTAACCACCACTGGTAGAGAGCTAAAGTCTCCACCATCGTGAATATTCCTGACGATAGATAAGATGAGAATAAGGTCAGATTCTTGCTAAGTATTATTGCATTTCACTGGTGCAAGGTTCGCCATGAAATGCGGTCAAGGGTCTATACGATTCTGTGATTTTGTTTGACTGCATAAAAAACGGACCATGAGATGCTGCTGACGATTGCTTGCTAGCTGCCAATGGTGATTTAAAAGCTTTACCTAGATTGCTTTTGAGCGATTATCACCAAGTTTCCGAAATAAGACAATTAGTGTCACGACCGAGAACGACATTGGTGTTACAAAATATTAATACTGTCCTTGGAGTTATCATCCATGACTGGTTCAGAGTTGCACGAACTCATCATCGCCAAGTGGGGGTATTCGTTTGACGTCCAGTTTCGACGCCTACAAAATCAGATTTTCTTGCAAGTCATGTGGCGATATTTAGAGCAGGCTTCTTTTCCTCTATCTGAAGAAGAGTACATAGCGCATCTGAATGAGGTAGCGACCTATCTTGTGGGGTGGGGACAAGCCGAACGTATTCGCCAAGTCATTGCCGATACGCGCGATCGCCCACGACTGGGTAAGGCCGTTAGTATTCCCCTCGATCTCGGCGAGCGTAGCTCTGAATGGCTGCTAGATTTCAGTTGACTCGCTTAGGTAGTATTTTATACTTAACACTTAAGTGGCTGTTTTTTGGATGGCTACTCTTTAGGTAAGCTAACAAGCCCTGTCCACTCCCCTTGAGTGGCAGCAAAAGCTTTTATATCAAGAGGTGTAACCCCTTTTAATTATGGATAATTCAAAAAAGTCTGCAGAGATCATAAAATGTCGCTCTTGATGATGAGTGATTTGATACTTGAGAGATGGCCGTAATCACCTAGTCAAGATCTCGGGCAGTAGTGTTAGCATTACCGTGATGATTTGGTAATTTGGGGGCTTGCTGTGATCCGTTCTGCCACGCTGCCGCTTCAGACGACACTGCCATCCCTGAGCGATAACAGTCGGCTCAAACTTTTCTCGGGATCGGCCAATGTAAACCTTTCTCGGGAAGTCGCTCGTTATCTAGGAATTGATTTAGGGCCAATGGTTCGCAAACGCTTTGCGGATGGTGAACTGTATGTGCAGATTCAAGAATCAATTCGGGGATGTGATGTTTACCTCGTACAACCAACCTGCTATCCGGTAAACGACCATTTAATGGAACTGCTAATTATGGTTGATGCCTGCCGCCGGGCATCTGCTCGCCAAATTACAGCGGTGATTCCTTACTACGGATATGCTCGCGCAGATCGCAAAACAGCGGGTCGAGAATCAATTACAGCCAAACTTGTTGCTAATTTGATCACTAAAGCTGGTGCCAATCGGGTGCTCGCAATGGATTTGCATTCAGCCCAGATTCAAGGATATTTCGATATCCCCTGCGACCATGTGTATGGCTCCCCGACCATCATTGACTATATTGCAAGCAAACACATTGACGATTTAGTCGTTGTATCCCCCGATGTCGGCGGGGTTGCTCGAGCTCGGGCATTTGCGAAAAAGCTGAATGATGCTCCTTTAGCAATTATCGATAAGCGTCGTCAGGCCCATAACGTGGCTGAAGTCATGAACTTGATTGGTGACGTGCAAGGTAAAACAGCGGTGCTCGTCGATGACATGATTGATACTGCAGGCACGATTTGTGAAGGCGGTCGCCTATTGCGACGTAAAGGGGCTGAGCAAGTGTATGCTTGTGCCACCCACCCGGTCTTTTCTCCTCCAGCGTCAGAAAGGCTTGCCAGCGGCATTTTTGAGGAAGTTATTGTCACCAATACGATTCCCATTCCCGATGAGAGACGGTTTGAGCAATTAACGACTTTGTCAGTTGCGAGTCTCCTAGGAGAAGCCATTTGGCGGATTCATGAAGAGAGCTCGGTCAGCAGCATGTTCCGCTAACCTGCATAGCTTCAGGTCAATAGTCTGGACTTCAGGTCGGTCATGCATCAAGTATGGCCGACCTTTTGTCGGCGTGACCGAAATTGTCTTGATAGGGCAACAACAGCCCTAAAAAACCGACTTAGATAGTAGACATCTAAGTCGGCATAAACATCGCTGAACTCCCAAGACGAGCAGCCCAGAGTCAAAATTAAGCTTTACGGGAGTAATACTCAACCACAAGCAACTCATTGACATTCAAGGCAATCCACTCGCGGTCAATCACGCCATTGACTTTGGCAGCGAGCTTGTCTTTATCCAACTCTAAGTGAGTCGGGACATTGGCTAAGCCGGGGAACTCCAAGTTGGCAGTAACCATCTTCTTGGAAGCGTCGCGATCGCGAACTGCAATTACATCACCAGGGCGACATTGATAGCTTGCAATGTCAAGAACTCGGCCGTTAACTGTGATATGACCATGATTCACGACTTGCCGCGCCGCCGGAATCGTCGGTGCAAAGCCTAGACGAAAGATCGTGTTGTCCAAGCGCATTTCCAGCAGTTGCAAAATTACCAAACCAGTTGAACCGCCAGCACGCCGTGCTTTCTTCACGTAGCGAATGAGTTGCTTCTCGCTTACGCCATAGTTGAAACGCAACTTTTGCTTCTCTTCAAGACGAATGGCATATTCAGTCTTTTTCTTGCGAGCCTGACCATGTTGTCCAGGTGGATAAGCCTTCCGAGGCGCTTTTCGAGACAGACCAGGCAATTCGCCTAGACGTCGGACAACTCTCAGTCGAGGTCCTCTATAACGAGACATGCAGATTTCTCCAGTGTTTAGATGTCAATAATTGCCACCCCCGCATCTAGGGATTGCGTATACCAAAGACCAAGAGATGGTGGCGACACTCTCAGCCTGAATCAACCATCAGGTTAGGTCACCAATTACCAGCTAGATTTGACGACCCCTGGCAAGAGACCTTGGTGGGCCATCTCTCTCAGTTGGTTACGGCACAAACCGAAGTCACGATAATAGCCGCGCGGCCGTCCCGTTTTCCAACAACGATTGCGGAGTTCGAGAGCTGGCTCGAGGTAGCTGTTGAATTTTGCGATGAACTGCAAATTTGGCTCCCGGGCCTTCAGCGTTTTCAAACTCTTCCAATAGAGCAGCACGCTTTTCAGCGTATTTTGCTACTAACTTTTCGCGTTTGCGCTCACGCGCAACCATGCCTTTCTTAGCCATGTAGTCTTGTTAGGTTTAGTAATTTTCAACACAGTCTAAAATTGTAGCCCAGCTAACCCAACTTCGTAAAGATAGATTTTGAGCTGCTGTTGCTGTACCCAAATCTATTCTTCCAACTGCTCGCGATAGAAGTTCTGTAATAGGGTTTCCAACTTGTCGTCAGGTGTACAGTCCATTAACCCGTTGAAAACATCGATCAGGCGAGCAGCCGTCTCACCTAATGTCGGACTAAGAGACCAAACATCTTGGACCCAGTCTTCGGCAGTCCCGTCGGTAAATACAAGGCGCTCTAGGAGCTGCTTAGTTTCTTCTTGAGATAAGGGCATGGTGCTGGTTTAAAGGGGGCGAATAATGAGGGTGGATGGGTGAGGACACTGACGGCTGGAATTTTAGTCAGGCACTGCTTAATTGGATCAATATAAAGTGCAGTGAACATCATGTCTCCCACAGATGTATCGGTTCACCGACCGATCACCGTAGATGGCAGTGTTGTGTCTTCTGCAGACTTTTTAAGGTTGGTTAGTGATGAATTGGTGAATTTTCTGGACCGCATTTTCTAGAACCTCAGGAGTTTGCACCAAGGCGATCCGGACATAGCCTTCACCGTATTTGCCAAAGCCACGACCGGGGGCCAGTGCGACACCAGTCGCTTCGACTAGTTGTACACAGAAGTTGATAGAGTCTTGAGCCCAAGGTTCTGGAAGTTTGATCCAGAGGTATTGGGTAGCATCGGGTTTAGGAATTGGCCAACCGACGCGGGCCATCGCCTCGACAAAGGCATCACGCCGCTGCCGAAAAGTACTGACAGTTTGCTCTACACCTGCTTGAGCACCGGAGAGGGCCGCGATCGCCCCTCGTACAATCCCCGGATATTGATTAAAGTCGATAACTGCTTTCACCTGCCGCAGCGCTTGAATTAACTCTGCATTGCCGATCGCGTAACCAACGCGAAAACCGCCCATGTTGTAAGACTTTGACATCGAGTAAAACTCAATCGAAACCGTTTTATTACGGTCAGCTTGGAGAACAGACGGGGCGGGCTCTCCTGTATAGGTCACATCACCATAGGGAAAGTCGTGAACTAGCACGAGGTCATGGGCCTGACAAAACGCCACTGCTGTTTGCCAGAATGCCAACGAAGCGTAACCGGTTGTCGGATTGTGGGGATAGCTGAGCACCATCATGCGCGCCTGAGTCAACACCGCTGGTGGAATATCCTCAAACTTGGGGAGAAAGCCGTTTTCGGCAAGTAAGGGCATAGTGTAGAACTGACCACTGGCCAAGTGGACGCCGCCCGCATGAGAGGGATAACCGGGATCTGTCAGAAGCGCAAAATCTCCTGGATTCAAGACAGCAAGGGGCAAGTGGGCCGTGCCTTCTTGAGAGCCAATGAGCAGTAACACCTCAGTTTCTGGATCAACAGGTACCCCAAATTTGCCGGTGTACCATTTTGCAACCGTTTGCCGGAAAGGGAGTGTGCTGTGAAAGAGGGAATACCCATGAGTGCTGGGATCGTAGAGCGCCTCAGAGATCGTGTCGAGCACATTAGGGGCAGTCGGCAAGTCTGAAGAGCCTAAGGACAGGTCGATAATCGTTTGTCCAGTCTGTCGAGCTTGAGCTTTAGCTCGATCCATATCAGCAAACACATTGGTTTGTAAGGGGGCGAGGCGATCGGCAAATTGCATAGGTTCGGATCACTTGACGGCGGCAATTTCCACCTTATCGCAGCTTCTAGGATGTTTAAGCGGAGCTGTTCTGAGTTTAAGAAAAGAGAATTTTACGGGTGGCAGGCGTTCGTATCCAGCAAACATAACGGCCTCTCTTTGAGGCCGTTATGTTCTCTGTCACGCACATCATTGCAGGGGATGATTGGGTTACAGAAAAATCCTGACAAAAAACCGCTGCGGCAATGGCACCACAGCGGTTTTTAAAAAATCAAGTCAAGCAAGCTTCAAATACTTAGAGGTTGTCTAACTGAGTTTTGAGTGCTTCTAACTCAGCATCAACCGCCGCATCTTTAGGGGCTGCGACTGGTTCATCGGCAGCTGGTAGTTGGCTTTGATCGGTAGAACCCCCGGCGAGTTGGGCTTTCATGGCAGCCAATTCGGCATCTACATCACCACCGGCTTCTAGTGCAGCAAATTGGCTTTCCAAGTCAGCACCAGCCAGCTCTTGAGCAGCCTGGGATTTAGCTTCCATCATGAGCACTTTTTCTTCCATGCGCTCAAAAGCTCCCATAGCACTGCTGGTATTCATGGAAGTCATTGTGCTCTGCAACTGTTCGTTAGCCTTGGCTGCACTTACCCGAGCCTTGAGCATATCTTTCTTCGTCTTGGCTTCAGAAATCTTGCTTTCCAGGCCGATCAGATTTTTCTTGAGCTGATCAACTTGAGCGCCTTGAGTATCGAGTTGGGTTTTTAAGGCTGTCGCGGTTTCAGCCTGAGTCTTCTTACGAGTCAGAGCCTCTCGTTCCAGATTTTCGTCGCCTTTTTGTATAGCTTCTTGTGCTCGCTGTTGCCATGCGTTGGTTTCTGAGTGAG
>CAZLYS010000332.1:0-5749 GCA_964563415.1 uncultured Halomicronema sp. | reverse complement strand
GATCTTTCCCCGAGAAGGCCCCGCCGCCGTGCCGCGCCATGCCGCCGTAGGTATCCACAATGATCTTGCGCCCAGTCAAACCGCAGTCGCCAACCGGTCCCCCAATAATGAATTGTCCCGTGGGGTTGATGTGATACTGCGTTTCCACATGGAACCATTCTTGGGGCAGCACCGGCTTGATGATTTCTTCCATCACCGCTTCCCGGATGTCGCTCAAATCAATATCGGGCTCATGTTGAGTAGAAAGCACTACCGCGTCTACAGCCACGGGCTTCCCAGCTTCGTAACGCAGCGTCACCTGACTCTTGGCATCGGGGCGCAGCCAAGGCAAGACGCCTTTTTCTCGCAGGTAAGCCTGACGCTCAACCAGACGGTGAGCATAGTAGATGGGTGCAGGCATCAACACATCGGTTTCGTTAGTGGCGTAACCAAACATCAAGCCCTGGTCACCCGCACCCAAATCCTTATTTGAAGCCTCGTCTACGCCCATGGCGATATCAGCCGACTGTTTTCCGATCGCATTCAACACCGCGCAAGATGCGCCATCAAAGCCGACATCGGAACTGTTATAGCCAATATCTAGAATGACGTTGCGCACGACGTCTTCGAGATCAACATAGGTACTCGTGCGCACCTCACCCGCGACAACCGCCATCCCCGTTTTGACCAACGTTTCGACGGCCACCCGAGCATGAGCGTCGTCTTTGAGAATGGCATCCAAAATAGCATCCGAGATCTGGTCGGCCATCTTGTCTGGATGGCCTGCTGACACGGACTCTGATGTAAAAATGCTGTATTCACTCATGCTGTCTACGAGGGTAATGGAGATAGAAGAAGGGGCAAAATGCTTTCACATCCTATCTTTTTTTGCCCAATCATTTTGAAGCAAAGCGAGTATTTGATCGATAGATACAGTCAAAGTGATCAATTGATGCAATTTGTTTTTTGCCGGTCTCTGAAAAATTGAGAGGATTGAGCAAGAGCAAGAAACTAAGCCTTTCAGGCAAATCGGTTTGCGGCTATAGCAGAATTCGGAATGCAGAATTCGGAGTTCGGAATTGAAATGTTTATCGGATAACGGTTTCAGCAATTTAGGGTGACCGGATCAAACTACGATTTGCCTTAGAAGAAAGAATTTGCTGCTGAAATCACTGCACGACGCAACCAAATGTTGTCGAGTTGCTGCGTGATATGCCCAAATTATTCTGCTTGCAAGGTTTGGCGAATGTTGATCGCCTCGAACAAGCTGAGAACATCACATCGCCATTCTGGTAAGACCAGCGTCATCACAATCTCTTCTAAGCTGTTGATCAGGCACAGGGCGATCGCTAACCACACCATTTTGTCGTAGCTGAAACCAAAGAGTCCAACTGTCGCCACGAGTAGAGTTAATCCCCATAGTTTGGCGGTGTAGGTATGAAAACTGGGCAGTTTCTGGAACTTAATTAAACTGAGGACGAATAGCGTCAGCTGGGCGGCGATCGAAACTAGTAAGGGAAGTTTGAAGTCGAGAATTGTCTGCGGGAATACGAGCCAAGTACTCAAAGCCACGCAAACATACAAGCAGATATCGGCCCAACTATCAGCCACCCGCAGTTGGGCAGTACTGACACCCAAGCGGCGGGCAATCACTCCATCAAAAATATCCGACAGCACGGCAATCACATAGCCCATCACAAATGCGGTTCCGGTTTGATGATCCAGGGCATCCAACAGCAGAAGAGGCGCAATGGCAAACCGCAGGCCAACTAGAATGCTGGGGATCTGGACAAGTCGGATCATAGTAATGGACTCAGTTCAGTATGGTCATCCCATTCCTACAGTCCTAGAGGATAATTTCCCTGGATTTTATTGACGTATTTATGGAATGCCGATATTCGCCGATATTCCTTGACCGTGATGAGCGATCGCTCACATCCACACCATCGTCTTATCTACAACTGAGCATCGATTCTACTAATACATATGAGCAGGTAAATATTTACCCATTTTCGGTTCTTTTAGGAGACAGCAAAGAATCTAACGGTGAATTTGTGCGGCGGCAAACGCCCAGAAATAACCACAGGTAGAATCCGTTCCGTCCCCACCAACATAGAGTTTAGACTGTCAACTCAAGCCGTAAATGCCAAATGAGAATGAGCCATACTTAAGACACAACTGGATTGTGATTCAAAGTCCACACATGCATTGGTTGTAGTGGAACAGTTCTCTGATAAACCCCAAACGCCGATGACTCAACGTACCCTAGCGGTAGATTTCACTCAAGATCGTGAAGTGGTGCAGGTTTTGCCTTCAGAGGCGCTGCTTTCAAGCCAACCAGGACAATGGAATGGGGTTCATCTGAGCTATTACCACCATCCTGCTCACGCGATTCCGGCGATTGCCTCTCAGCACCACTTAGTTCTGGTTCATTTGGAAGGACCAACCCAGGTTGAGCAATGGTTAGCAACCCAGTATCAAAAAGAACAATTTCGAGCAGGTAGCGTTTTGATTGTGCCAGCAGGTATGCCTCACCATGCCAATTGGGATGCCGAAAATCGCTACTTGATTCTGAGTCTTGAGCCAAATGCATTGCTCCATGCCGCGCAAGCGACTGGCAATCGCAATACAGCCGATCTGATTCCGCATTTTACCGAAGCAGATCCATTAGTCCACGGGATTGGGTTATCACTCAAAGCTGAACTTGAGTCAGTTAACTTGGGAGGGCGGTTATATGCTGACACCCTTTGCACCACGCTTTTTGCTCACTTGCTGCGCCACTACACGACCCAAGAAACCATTTTGCCCACTCCAGCAGGAGGACTGTCCCGTTATCGGCTTCGACAAGTTATTGAGTATGTCGATGCCTATCTTGACCAAGACCTGAGGCTGTCTGACCTGGCGGAGATCGCCCAACTAAGCCCTAATCACTTCACTCGTTTGTTTAAGCAATCGATTGGACTGACACCGCATCAGTATTTGATCCAGCAGCGGGTTGCACGAGCAAAACGACTTTTAATAGAAGGAAAACTCGCGATCGCCGATATTGCCCTAGAAGTTGGATTTTCCCATCAAAGCCATTTGAATCGCCACTTTAAGCGCTGGGTCGGTGCCACACCCAAAGCCTTTATCAATAACCAGTGAAAATGTGCAAAAAATCGAGATAAGCGGCAAGATCCTAAGTCCTGATTGGCTGGATACTTCATTTGTTGATTCCGCTCCTGATAAAGGAAACGCTTGCAAATGTCGCATATTCTACATGTGGACTCCAGCCCCAGAGGAAGCCGTTCAATTTCACGTACTCTAACCAAGGAATTTGTATCGAGTTGGCTTCAGCAATACCCTGGCGACACGATGACGTACCGAGACATTGGACATCACCCAGTGTCGCCCATCAATGAATCCTGGATTGCGGCAGCATTCAACAAGTCTGAAATTTTGCCCACTGAGTTGGCGGACGCTTTACAGATCTCTGATGAGTTAATTGCTGAGTTATTGCAAGCGGATCGGTATGTGTTTGGGATTCCGATGTACAACTTCAGCGTTCCGGCAAATTTCAAAGCCTATATTGACCAAATTGTGCGGGTGAATCGAACGTTTACACCCGCTTGGGAAGGCCTATTAAACCACAAGAAAATGCTGGTTATCAGTACCCGAGGAAGTGGTTATGCGGCAGGCTCAGATCTTGCTGACTACGATTTTCAAGAACCTTATTTACGGACAGTTTTTGGGCTAATTGGGGTGAATGACATCACCTTTATTTATGCCGAGAATCTAAATGAAGGAGCAGATGCTCGGGGGCAATCTCTCGCCCAGGCCCGTGATCTCATTCAACAGACGATAACAACTTGGTAGTGCAAAAAAATAACCGGGCTTGACGATGGCTTCTCAAATTAGATCAAATCTGCCTGCGGTAAAAGTTGGCCTGCGGGGTGAGCGGCGTGTGGATTATCAAGATATTTTGCGGCTAGCTTTTCCGCTATTTCTCAGCAGCGGGGTGCAAGCGGTATTGAATCTAACAGACTCTTGGTTTATCGGACGTCTCTCGACCAATGCGATCGCCGCGATGGGCGCGCTATATTTTCTCATTCTGGTGCTGTTTATTCTGTTTGGCGGGGTGGGCATGTATGTGCAAACCTTGGTGGCTCAGGCATACGGAGAGGGTAAACCACACCAGGCGGCGCAGGCAGTCGGTGCTGGGTGTTGGAGTGCTTTACTGCTTACACCGCTGTTTATTTTTCTGGCTTTTCCAGGGAGTGAACTGCTCAAGCTGTTTCAGTTCTCACCAGCTGTTGAACAATTTGCTATTAGCTATTGGACGCCAAGACTCCTCGGACTCGCGATCGCAATTGCCAATTTGGGCCTGACGGCCTTCTTCAACGGTATTGGCAAGACTACGGTTACGCTCGGGATATCAATCACCATTGCCCTCCTGAATGTCGTTCTAAACGAGGGATTGATGTTTCGATTGGGCATGGGGATGGCAGGTGCTGCCTGGGCCACGACGCTCTCACTCACAGTTGGGACAGTCCTTTTTCTAGCGATTTTTCTGAGCCGCAACATACGCCAAGACTTTTACTCGCACAAAGTGTGGCAACCCCACTGGCAAACGATTCGCTATTTAGTAGCGATGGGGGTGCCCCTCGGGTTGCTTATGACGGCTGATTTGACCGGCATTGCCCTTTTCCAAATTATGCAGGTCAAGCTCGGCATTGTCCCCGGAGCAGCGACCCAGGTTGTGATGATGCTAACGTCAACGGCTTACATGCCAACGCTGGGTATCGCTCAAGCGGGCACTACCTTAGTCGGACAGTCAATTGGAGCAGGCAATCGCCACTGGGCAAAACGCTTAGGTAATGTCGCGATCGCCTTGTGTGTCGTCTATTCGGTTTCAGTGAATGTTTTGCTGGCATTGAACGGGCGGTGGTTAGTGCCCATGTTTGTCACGACGACGGATGCTCAGGTCGAAGCTGTGATTCAACTGAGCCAGACATTACTCTGGTTAGCTGTGGCCTACAACGCTTTCAATGCCTTGAATATTGGCAGTGCCTTTTGCCTGCAGGGGACAGGGGATGTTAGGGTGCCCAGTCGGCTTGCGGTTCTCTTAAGCTGGCTTGGATTTGTGCCCCTGACCCATATTCTGACGTTTGACCAAGGAGATGGGCTAGTCAATTTTCTACCGCAGTTAGGGATCGGCGTATTCGGCGGATGGACTGCTGCAATTCTGTTTACGGTAGTGCTGAGTTCTTGCTTATTCTGGCGATGGCGATCAGGCACCTGGCAAAAAGCAGGTTAAAACCAGGCATAACCCACGACTCAAGGCGAGTATGGTATTCCTAAAACGTCCTCTGGGTAATGACCTTGAGCATCGATCAAGACAGGCAAAAATCTTATTAGAAGGGCGTTCGGACAGTCCTTTGGAGTTAATTGTCGATAAACACCGCCACGATGATTGCCGAAGCCGTGGGCCATGACGAAGCGAAGAAAGTCAAAGGTCGCAAACGACATCTGACCATCGACAACTGGAATTAATGTTGCGCGTCTTCGTGACGGTCGCCGATGTGCCCGAGCGAGAAGGGGGCAAGCGGGTGCTGAACAAAGTTAAACACATGGGCCAACCGTGCGTCGGGTGCAGACCGTCTGGGTCGATGGCGGTTACGATGGCGCACCGTTTTACCAGTGGAGAACTGAATGCAGGCTCAGCAGACATCCACCTTACTCAGCAATTATTAAAAGCTTCAGAGATTTTAGACCATTTGATTCTCGGCAA
>CAZLYS010000331.1:0-5756 GCA_964563415.1 uncultured Halomicronema sp. | reverse complement strand
GACCTCAATCGCACTTTCGCCATCCGCAGTTAACAAGGTGCCTCGTTCTCGATCAAATACCAGCGCGCCGCGATCGCCTTCAACCTCCATCCAACGCTGCGATCGCCAAGTTTGCTCTCCTTTGGCATATAAGACTTCGGCTACTACACCACTGCGAAACCTTAGTTGTGCGACACAGCGATATTGACTGCAGTATCCATCGCCTCTAGGGTCTGAAGACTGAGATTGCAGTTGACACGCCACGGTATCGACAGCCCCAAACAGATTGGTCAGCCGGTGCATCCGTGATAGTGCCCCCATTAATGGAAATCCAAATAGTTCCGGGTGATACGTCCATTTTTGCGGTGCTGGTCGTTGCGGTGCCGCAGTGCAATAGCGGACATATTGTGGAGTGCCGATTTTCGGCAGGTGTGTCAGCATGGCTTGGTGCAAGCCCCCCAACAGCTCAATATGCTCCACATGCAGCAGTAGCTCCTTGTGCTCAGCCAGTTCAACAAGAGCGGCTGCCTCAGTCACCGAGAGCGCCAAGGGATATTCCACCACGACAAACTTGCCCGCTTCTAAAGCCGCTCTGACCACGGCCCCGTGGTCGCGGTTGACATTGCATACAAATACACCATCCAGCTCCGGCTGCTGCACCAATGTTTGCCAACTCGCCACCACTTGGGGAATGCCATGGGTCGCGGCAAACGCCTGAGTTTTGGCTGGTTGATGTCCGGCTACGGCAAGAATCTGAGCCCGCTCCTCAGTCGCCAGCGCTTCGGCTCTGATCTTGGCTGCAAACCCCGTACCCACTAGGCCAATGCGTAGCGATCGCCCCAGATGAGCTAATGACCTTGATCCCACAATGCAATTCTCCCTTGCCACAACAGCCAGACATTCTTGATTCTAGAGTGTCTTACAGTCCGGTATTGCTTCAGTCTCAGAATGCATTTGGCTCGAAACCAAGGGGTTGATTAATTAACACCATAGAGTCCAAACAAGAGTCATAACCAAATCTTATAGGACACTTAATTTTTGATAAAAATCGGTCGAAATCCATCTGAGAAATGGTCATCGAAAAAATGTCTATATCGCCTCTAAAGTCTTATTTTTAGAGGGGTTTAGCTGATTTTATTGAGTGTATTGATAAGACGAAAAGGAAAAAATATTATTTCTGATTACGAATCCCATTCATTCGCAAGTTGGATTTTTCGCACACGATACAGGTTTTCCCGTAGTATCGATCATGAAGGCAAACTTAAATTAATCGTGTTCTGCAAAATTAATGACGCGGTTCGTACCGAATAGGTTTGCTGGTGCAACAGTTCCCAATTTTGTCGAGAGGATTGCAGTATGGCATCTTACAAAGTGACTTTGGTCAGCGAAGCCGAAGGTTTGAACACAACAATTGAAGTGGCTGACGACGAATATATTCTTGACGCCGCTGAAGAGCAAGGTATCGATCTACCTTACTCTTGCCGAGCCGGTGCTTGCTCCACCTGTGCAGGTAAAATCACTGCCGGTGGCGTTGATCAATCTGATCAGTCCTTCTTGGATGATGACCAGATCGAGTCTGGCTTTGTCTTAACTTGTGTGGCTTACCCCACTTCCGATTGCACCATCGAAACTCATAAAGAAGAAGACCTGTACTAAGGTTTTGTTCAATCATTTCGATGGATAGTTTGAAAGCGAGGGGCTCCGGCTCCTCGCTTTTTGTTTGCCTTGAAGCGCTCAATAGCGCCTGCTATTCACAAGCAGTCATCTGTAGCAGTTCGGAATGCAGAATTTGGCATCCCGTTCAGGAAGGGCAGAGCGCTACGGAAATGAACAACTGATTACACAAGTGTCCTAATCATCTGGATTTTTCCGCCCAAATATCTACAGCCCTGTGCAGTTTGGTCAAGTACAGTTCGTTTGCTTGAAGGGAACAGGGAATAGGGAGTAGGGAATAGGGAATAGGGAGTAGGGAACAGTGTGTGCTGGACTCGACTGCATGCCGCTATATATTGACTGTGCAGAAGCTATGGTTGTTGCACGGGATGCTGGCCATAAAAAGGCAGTACGCTTGACCAGTGAGGGCGATCGCCCATTTGCCACTGGTTTTGGGCCAGGGCTAGCAACCCCTCAACCGTATGAGCCAGTCCCCCTTCGGCCTCAATCAAGTGGTACGGCGTTGACCAGTCTTTGAGCTGGGCCTCCCAGTTAGCCTGGGCATAGAGTACTTCAGCAAGAACTGGCGTAATCACAGGCATTTGCCGTTGATAAATTGCCCCAAAAACTTCGCCCCGCTGGGCTCTTAGGGAAACCGCAATGGGGGCTGAGGTTTCACCCTGTTTGGCAGCAGTGAGCTGGTGGTGTTGGGCGATCGCGGCGAGACTCGACACCCCAAACAAGGGAATGTGCAACTGCTGAGCTAGAGTACGTGCTACCACTACCCCAATGCGGGTCCCGGTAAACCCGCCAGGGCCTTTTGCCACCGCCAGATAAGCCACATCAGACCAGGCATAAGGCGACAAAAAATCAACTAGACAATCATGCAGATAGGCCGTCAAATCACGCCCTAGGGGCCAAATTTGCGATCGCTGAGTATCCTGCTCGAGATCCAGCAAAGCCAGCCCAAGCTCTGGACTGCTGGTGTGAATTGCCAACCCAATCATGAATCAGAACGCAGCGTACCATCAGGCATCACCGTATCTTGAAAGGTCGCCCCCTCGAGTACGGCCCCTTCAATATCTGCGCCTTTAAAGTTGGTGCTGGTCAGATCAGCCCCACTGAAATTGACTTTATTGAGTTGCGCCTCGGTTAGAGACGCGCCAGCCAAATTAGTGCCTAGCAGGTTGGCTTCTTGCAAATTCGCACTGGCAAAGTTGGCCTTGGCCAAATTGGCACGGTTGAGGCGGGCACCCTTGAGATTCGTCTGTGCCAGATTTGCCTCACTCAAGATGGCGCTCAGGAGTCGAGCGTCTTCTAAATTCGCGCCAGTCAGGGTTGCCTGCACGAGCTTGGTACGTTGCAGTTCTGCCCGTTTCAGATTGGCACCACTCAGATCCGCTCCGGTGAGGTCGGCTCGGCTCATCTCTACCCCAATCAAACTGGCTTTGCTGAGGTTGCATTCGCTGAGATTTACGTTCGAGAGATCAGAACGATTCAGATTCACCCCTGCCATCACGGCTTTACTCAAGATGGTTTCTGCCAAATCAGCGCCTAACAGATTGGCTCCGGTGAGAGTTGCTCCGGTGAGGTCGGCCTTATTCACATCAGCGCCACTCAGATCGGCACTAGAGAGGTTGGCTCCGGCTAGATTTGTGGCTGATAAGGTCGCGCCAATAAAGTTCACTCGCGAGAGATCGGCTCCGCTCAGATTAGCCCCGGTCAGCACGGCATTACTCAAATTGGCTCGGCTGAGGTCGATCGCCTCGTCTGCGGTTGATTCGCGCCATTGATTCCAGCCGTCTACGCCTGCGCGCAGCTTGGCAAGTTGTTCTTCATTTGCCATCTTGCGTTATCGCCCTCCCTTGATGTGTGGGCTGCCGTGTTAATCGGTGCAAACTGACCTCGTGAGCTCAAGCAAAGCGCATTCCCCAGTTCAGTGCTCAGGCCTCGCGCCATCCACGATCCCAGCAGCCAACACCCTAATTTAGCGTCCATCATGACATACTTCTCTGCTGAGTCAGCCAATATTCTGAGACTTAATGAGAAATTACGGTAACCAAGACCACTCGCTGAGTTGCCCCAAATCGGTGAGGCTAAAAAAGCGACTCTCATCGCCCTGGCGTGAGGGCTGTAACGTGATCAAGGCACCATTCATTGGGGCTGATTGAACGATCTCGCTCCTGAGCCGTGTGGCATTTTTTGACTGTCTTTGACTGGCCCACAGTTGTAACTGTCCATCTTGACTGCCCGCGACAACCCAAGGTTCAACAGGGTGAGAGAGGAGCGATCGCACCGGCAAGTAAAATCCCGCTGCTTTGGCTGTTTGCCAAGTGCCGCCAGTTTGAGGGCAGCGCCATCGCAGGGTGACATCCCACCCCGCCGTGACGAGTACATCATCACCTGGCAACCAAGCGATCGCCGTAATCGCCCCCGGTTGCTGACTCAGGGTTCTCAATCTGGTCTTGGTTGGCCAGTCCCAAATTTTGATGCTGCCTTGACTATCGCCACTGGCAAGCAGGTTACCGCCATGGCTAAGGGCCAAACTGGTCACCTTGTCCGTATGGTCAGACCACGTGCCGCACCAGGTTTGAGCAGACCAGTCCCACTGATGAATCTGTCCCCGGATATCAGCGACAAACAGCACCTCGGTGTTGGGAGTGAACAGAAGGTGAGAGATCGCGGCATCCAGTTGCGTGAGTTGATGGGCTTGCCACTGGTCGGCTTGCCAGTCCCATCGCTGCAACTGCCCTTGGCGATCTGCCGTGAGAAAAATTGGTGCTTGGGGATGAGCGGCGATCGCAGTGACGTTCTGCGGCGAGGGCTGAAGGAGAACTGCTGGTGCCGATGGGGGCCACGATCTCACCTCAACAGTAGCGTCCGCCGTTAACACCCAAAACTGTTGAGTCATCGCGAGCATCGCCAGATCTTGGCAAGGCAAATCTAAGTCTCGGTGCGTTTGGGACGACCACGGGCGAGACTGTAACCGTTCCCTCGGCACTGGGTCTGGGGCAGTAGTGAGAGACATTCCTAGGCTCGCCATAGCAGTAGTTACATCCGGCAGGCGATCGCGTAGGGTGGGCTGCACCATCCGGTCAATCAACGTGGCCAGACTCGGGGCGATATCAGGCACGATGCTGCGCCACTGCCAGCAGCCGTTGACGCTATCGAACAAGTCAAAAGGCTGCAGCCCCGTGAGCAAATGGAGACACACAACTCCGAGACTATAGAGGTCACTGGCATAGGTCGCCTCTCCGCGCAGTTGCTCTGGTGAGGCATAGTCAGCGCTGCCAATGAGCGTACCGGGACGCGCCATTTGGGTAGCCGTCACCGGTTTGATGGCCCCAAAATCCACCAACCACCAATCGGATTGTCCCGACGGTTGGCGAAAGTTGCTAGGTTTGATGTCGCGGTGAATTAGGCGATGTTCGTGTAAATGCTGCAGCACTGGCAGCACGTTACGTAAAAAGGCCCGCACCTCATCACTGTCAAACGGCCCCATTTTTGCTTGCAGGTGCTGATCGAGATGCGGCCCCACCAAAAACTGCTGCACCAAAAACTGCTGGTCACCCCGTTCAAAATAGGCATGCAAATCCGGAATTTGGGGATGGTGACTGGCGATCTCCAGATGCTCCACCTCTTTGCGGAACCTTTCAGCAGCCTGGGTGCGCGCTAGCACCGTCTCCCCATCGGGCGTGAACTGTTTGATCAAACACTGAGATCCCACCAACGTGGCGCGATCTCGCCCTACAAACGTATGACTGTTGCGCCCCTCGCCCAGGCTGTAAACCGCCTCATAGCGCTCGCCCAGTTGCAGCCGCCAGCCACAACTTTGGCAAAAGCGATGATGGTCAGGATTTTTCGGTCCGGCACACTGGGCATTCAAACAGTGAATCATCGCAGCTGCCAGCGCATGAGCAGGGGCAAATGATCAGAGGCGTCCCCCACCTCATTGAGCACCCGGGCCTCTAGCAGTTCGAGGCGATCGGGCGTGTAAAAAATGTAGTCCAGCTTGAATTCAGGTTTACCCGAAGGATACGTAAATTGTTCTGAGGCTCCCCAATCTGCTGCCGATACCACGGGCTCAAACACGGAGGAATTTAATACCGTTTGAATGGAGCGAG
>CAZLYS010000330.1:0-5756 GCA_964563415.1 uncultured Halomicronema sp. | reverse complement strand
CATGGCAGCCGTCCTTTGGCAGTGGAGAAACGCTCCACCAAGTTTCACAGAGTTATCACACCGCTGTAACAGGGCTGTCACACCGACTGTCTACTCTAAGGATGTTAGACAGCAAAAGTCCCTTTAGACAGCAAACAGACAGCCATGAGAGACCACGTGAAAGCTACACCTTCCTCACATCACCCTGCCCGGTGGGTGTCACGTACCGGGCAATCCCTATTGCTGATGCTCGCTGGCGCAGGGCTAGCGACTGCCGGAACGGGCGCTCTGCAAGCGATGCAGCCCAACTTTTTAGAAACTCCCCAATCTCAGGTGGAGTCGGGAACCGATGACGGCGCGATCGCGATCGTGCCTGGACTGGGCACACCCACCTCTGGTAACTTTGTCGCTGATATCGTGCAAGATGCGGGGCAGGCCGTTGTGCGCATCGACGCCTCGCGTACGGTTACCACCAGCCAAGTGCCTGAAGCGTTTCAAAATCCTTTCTTCCGCGAGTTTTTTGGCGACCTACCAGAGTCGCAACAGCGGGTTGAGTCAGGTGTTGGTTCTGGCTTCATCGTGTCTAACGATGGCACCATTTTCACCAATGCCCATGTGGTGGATGGTGCTGATACCGTGCAAGTCACCCTCAAGGATGGCCGCGTGGTTGATGGCACTGTGGTCGGCACCGATCCCCTCACGGATGTGGCAGTCATTGACATTGATGCGGATAACCTGCCCACCGTACCGTTGAGCGATTCAAACCAGCTTCAGCCAGGGGAATGGGCGATCGCGATCGGCAACCCTCTCGGCTTAGACAACACGGTTACCGTCGGCATTGTTAGCGCCACAGGCCGCACCAGCGGGCAGATTGGGGTTACCGATAAGCGGGTTGACTTTATTCAAACCGACGCCGCGATTAACCCCGGCAACTCCGGCGGTCCCTTGCTCAACGAGCGTGGTGAAGTCATTGGCATGAACACTGCCATCATCCAAAACGCTCAGGGCATTGGCTTTGCGATTCCCATCAATGATGTCGGACGCATTGCTGATCAACTGGTCACGAAGGGACAGGTTGACCACCCCTACGTCGGTATCCGCATGGTGGAACTTACTGAGCAAAACAAGGCGGCGATCGCAGCTCAGACGGGCCTCAATGTGCAGGATGAATCAGGCATCTTGATCGCTGATGTTGTCAACAATTCTCCAGCCGCACGTGCCGGCCTCCGGCAGGGCGACATTCTCGTCTCGGTTGGCGGTCAACTGGTGACCGCAGCTGCTGAAGTGCAAGACCAGGTAGAGGCGACAGGCGTTGGTGCCGACCTCTCTCTGCAAATCCGCCGCAACGGTCGCGTCGAAACCATTTCGGTACAGCCTGAGGCATTGCCGAACGGCTAATCCGATTCCGAGTTACTCACACCACTGAGATGGGGAGTGTCCGCTGTGATACTCCCTTTTTTTAACCGTGAGAGATGCCGAACCGCCGGTTCGGCACCGAGGTCAGCTCAGACCGGATTTAACGAACCGCTACAAGGGCTGTCGTATTGGTGATAGTTCAGGCATACTGTTTAAAGAGGACTCCCTTCTGCTGTGGGGTTCGTGCCCCAAATCGTCCTCCCGAATGATTCTTCTGCAATTCCCGAACTGCTTGGGAAAGAGACACTTTCATGTTGGATTTAATGAAGCTGGCGCAGCAAATGCAGGGTATTAGCCAGCACTTAAAAGATGAAGCTGAAGCTGCCGGACGGCGTGTGACCATTGCCAACACCTTGATGGCACGGGCTCAGGCCCATCAGGAAGAACTGATTGAGGTTTGGGAAACCTGGCGCGATCGCATTCCCTTTGCGATGGCCTGCCCGGTGGAACCGCTTGACACCCGTCTTCCCCTCCAAGGGGCTCCCGCCGCCCATACCGTGTTAGCTACAGATGGCTCGCAAATCTCCCCGAGCCATCACGAAATCGCCTACTGTTATTTGCTCAACATTGGGCGCATTGTCTTGCACTATGGACAAAGCCGCTTTCCCCTGTTAGATAGCCTGCCCGAAGTTATCTATCGCCCTGAAGATCTCTACCTGTCGCGCCAGTGGGGCATCAGTACCGAAGAGTGGATGGGGCATCGCCGGACGGTGGCTGAGGCCGAAACGTTGGCCGACTTGGCCGTCGACCTGCACACCGAAGCCGCAGACGACGATCATCCCCCCACGCTAGCGCTGACCGATGGCTCTTTGATTTACTGGTTCTTAGAAGACTTGCCGATAGCGGCGCGCGATCGCCTGCTGCCGTCGATTCTGGCTGCTTGGGATCGCTTGCAAGCTGCCCGCATTCCCCTAGTGGGTTATGTCAGTGCCTCTCGTAGTGGCGAAGCGTTAAATTTTTTACGGTTGGAGAGCTGCCCTTTTGAGACGCCAGATTGTTTAACGCATTGTGCCGATGAGCGCGATCGCGCCCCTTGCCAAGTCTTTGCGCCGTTACGCGATGTTGCCTTAAGCGCCACCTTACTCGAACCGGGACAACGCGGCCCCCTCTGGCGCAGTTCGGTCAACATTTTGGCCGAGTACGGTGCCCACCATATCTATTTTTGCTATGTCCATGTGGGAGCCGAGGTTTCCGGCATTTCAATGCGGGCAACCTCGGTGCCCACCATATCTATTTTTGCTATGTCCATGTGGGAGCCGAGGTTGCCCGCATTGAAATGCCGGAATGGGTTGCTCTCAGCCAGCCGCTGCGCGACTCCGCTTTAGAAATGGTGATGACCCAAGTGCAAAAAGGCTATGGCTACCCCATTGCTCTGGCCGAAGCCCATAATCAAGCAGTCGTGCGCGGAGGCGATCGCACGCGCTTTTTTTCCTTGCTAGAGCGAGAAATGATTCGGGCGGGGTTGCAAAATGTCGGTACCTCTTTTAAAGAAGCGCGCAAGCGGGGCAGCATTGCTTAACCGGCTGACTTACACTCATCAGAACGCCATCTTCCCTCTCCAATATTTCTTGTCCCAAGCCAGGGAAATGTTGTACCGGGTCACCTCCTTGGCCAAACCCAGGGACATGATTGGGTGATGATTGCGAACAGGCTAAGGTCGATGCCGAGTGATTGCGCGTGGGTACCCTACAGAAACCTGTCTATTACAGTGCATCGGTGCGCTGTCGTTCCCTTATGCATCCCGTTCCTGCTTCTCTACCCTCTGCTGATAATGCGCTAGCCCAACTTATCGATCAATCACCAGAATGGATGGCTCTGTTTGACCGCGATCATCGCTACGGTCAAGCGAGTCCTAGCTTGACGATTGCTCTAGATGCTAGCCAGTTAGCTTGGCAGGGGCAAACCAATACCGATCTTGCCGAACAGGCGAAGGCTGCTGGTCACAGCAAAGTCTGGCAAAAATATTGGCAACAGGTCGAAGACGCTCTCTTGACTGTGCAGCAACAGGCCCAGGCTGAGCGCCGAGTCCATGCTTTGCCTAATGATGATGATGACCTCCAGCTTTGTGAGACGACCTATACCCCGCTATTTGATGCTGACGGACAGCTTGAGGCGATCGTCAGCATGAGTCACCTTTCCGTCATTCCCCATCACCATAGACCAGAGCACAGAGGTTTAACAGAGACGCAATTAGAGGTGTATCCCGATGCCATTGTCGGCCCTGAAATGCCAGGGCTCCCCAGTGCCGCCATTGCCGATTTACCCACACACGCGACATCTTCGCCAGTGACCACTCTGGCCCCTACTGCTTCAGGGCAAGCGATTGGCGGGGGCGAAAATGAGCTGGTTCAGCCAACGGCAGAATTTCTACGGGTCATACTGGACAACATTCCCCAATATATTTTTTGGAAAGATCGCCACTCAGTTTACTTAGGTTGCAACCAGCAATGGGCTGAAATGGCTGGCTTCAAGCATCCTAGCGAAGTGGTAGGCCTGACCGACGCCGATCTGCCTTGGTCGACTGGGGAGGTGGATTGGTATCTGCAGTGCGATCGCCGCGTTATGGAAACCGACACCCCGATGCTGCGAATCAAGGAGTCTCAGTTGCAGGCAGACGGTCAGCTACGTTGGCGAGAAACTAGCAAATTGCCCCTGCATGATGAACAAGGGAATGTCGTAGGACTGCTGGGCACCATCGAAGACGTGACCGAATGTAAGATCGCTGAAGACTTGCTGAAACAGTCAGAAGCCACGTATCGCAACCTCGCCAAACAGGAGGAACTACTCAACCAGATTTCCACCCAAATTCGTCAGTCCCTATCGCTAGAAGAAATTCAGCGCCGCACAGTACAAGAGGTGCGTCAATTATTCAACGTTGACCGCATGCTCATTTATCGCTTCAACGAAGATTGGCTAGGCCATATATTAACTGAATCAGTGGAAGCACCCTGGCGATCGCTACTCCATGAGGATGCTCAAGATTCTTGCTTTCCCGAGACATACGCTGAGCGCTATGCCCAGGGGCGAGTACAAACCATTGCCGATATCGAACTCGCCGATTTGGATGACTGCCATCGCGACTTTTTGAGAGACATTCAGGTCCGGGCTAATGCGATCGTGCCCATCATTGTGCAAGACAAACTTTGGGGGTTGCTGATCGCCCACCAGTGTTCTGGACCACGTGACTGGTCCGATGCTGAAATCGACTTGTTCAGAGCCTTAGCTGCCCATGTGAGTATTGCGATTCATCAGGCAGAACTCTATGCCACAGCACAGGAAAGCGCAGAACTCGCTCACCAAAAAGCTGTAGAGCTAGAAACCACCCTGCAGACGCTACAGCAAACCCAAACACAACTCGTTCAAACCGAGAAGATGTCAGGGTTGGGGCAAATGGTTGCTGGTATTGCCCACGAAATCAATAACCCCGTCAATTTCATTTATGGCAATATTCCTCATATTAAAGAGCATGTTGGCGATCTCAAAATGCTGTTGCATCTTTATGGTCAGCATTACCCCAGCCCGACTGAAGAAGTGAGTGACTTTATTGAAGAAATTGATCTTGATTACCTACTAGAAGACCTTGATAAAATTCTGAACTCCTTTCAATTAGGCAGTCAGCGCATTCAGCAAATTGTCACTTCATTACGGACCTTTTCGCGACTGGACGAAGCCGATAAAAAAGCTGTTGACCTGCATGAGGGTATCGATAGCACGCTGTTGATTTTGCATCATCGATTTAAAGCGAAGCCTGATCGCCCGGCCATTCAACTTGTCAAAGACTATGGTGCTTTGCCATTAGTAGAGTGCTACCCCAGTCAGCTCAATCAAGTTTTTATGAACCTCTTGAGCAATGGGGTTGATGCCCTGGATCAAGAGATTGCTAATGGCCAGCGGGCGGACAAATCTGAGCCGCCGACGATTACGGTCATGACCAGGCAGGTGAGAGACGAGATCTTGATTCAAATCCGCGACAATGGTCCGGGTATTCCTGAGCAACATCTCACCAAGATGTTTGATCCTTTCTTTACGACTAAGCCCATCGGCAAAGGGACAGGCCTGGGCCTCTCTATCAGCCATCAGATTATCACTGAACGACATGGTGGACGATTGGTTGCCACATCGACAATGGGTCAGGGCTCAGTGTTTCAGATTTATGTGCCGGTGTAGGCGATCGCGCCAGCACTGCTTAAGAGTGCACAGCATAGTTCAGTTGTCAGAGTGCAGAGACGCAGATTCTACTGGCTAAAGATGACCGCATTCTGAATCGTTGTCACGTATCCGTGGCTGGCGATTGCTGCTATAGCAGAATGCGGAATGCAGAGGTCGGAATTCGGAATTGAAATGCTTGTCAGACATTTGTT
>CAZLYS010000329.1:0-5765 GCA_964563415.1 uncultured Halomicronema sp. | reverse complement strand
ATTGACCGATTAACTGACAAACTGCACCCTTAGATGTGTTCTAGCTTGGGTCATTCTTAAGTTGAGTCGATTAATCCCTGCCTGGCCTTGAGTGATGGGCTAATGATCAATGACTTCTGAGTGGAATCAAGGTGAAATCATGCTGAGTTCAGGAAACTTTCAATGGCCCCCAAACCGACCTCATTAGATTTACCCGCTTTTATTCCCTCGGCGACGGCAGCGGCTAAGGCGGCTGACAATAAACCTCAGAAAGCAGCCTCAGTTTCTTACTCGGTCAAGCAGTCGGCGCATGCTGAGCAGGCGGCTCTGCCCTTTTTGGCCCAGGCTAAACGGCCCAGTCTTAGTAGCCACCGCAACGACGCCAATGCGGCGCTAGCGCTAGATTTGTTGGCCGATGTGCAAGGGGCGATCGTCAGTTGGCATCAAGCCCTACGCGACACCTTATTAGAAATCCAACAGCTTTATATGGCGGGGCCAATCGTCGATGGCTGGCTCGAATCAACCAACCGTCAGACCAATCAAACCGTCCTCGATGAGCATGCTGCGGTGCTACGTCATGGGGATCCGGAACAAGTGGCTGCTTATGTTGAAAAGTTGGCCCAACAGTCACAGGCAGATGCAACGACTCCGGGAAGTCAATATCGTCTGTGCAGCTTAGATGCTGATGGTCAAATGCAATGTCAAGACTGTCCGCCAGAGCAGTTAGGGGTGGTGAGCCAAGCGATCGCCCGCAACCAAAAACTGCGCCAATTGGTCAGTCAAAAGCAATATCTCGAAGCCAAGCTCAAACGGGCTTCTGAAGCTTTAGAAGTCACTCGTAAGGCCCTCGACATTCGCGGCGATACGACACCTACCGCTAACTAGGCCAGCATTGCTGGGGAGTGAGAGGCACGGGTACCGACAGTGGGTGCTCGCATTTCGATGATGCCCATCATGCCCTGATCTTCATGATCCAGAATATGGCAGTGATAGACTGTCTTGCCGGCATAGTCATTAAAGGGCACAAGAATATCGACTGTCTCATAGGCTTTGACATTGACCACATCTTGCCAAATTGGTAGTGACACGGACTCACCGTTGCGCCAAATCACCTGAAAAGCATTGGTGTGTAAGTGAAAGGGATGATCCATCCCCGCGTTATTGGTAATGCGCCACTCCTCTACGGTGCCGAGTTCAACGCTGGTGTCAATGCGATCATGGGCAAACCCACGCCCGTTGATCAGAAATGATTGGGCACCATCAATACCGTGCTCTAGAACAAATTCTCGGTGACGACTGGGTGGAGCCAACATCGGGGAAGACAGTAAAGTTTGGGGTAAGGGGACGGCGTGGATGGTTGCACCATATTGCAGTTGTGCGATCGCGACCACTTCACCTGATCTGTGATGATGAGCACCGTGTCCCATCCCGGCCATCATGTCGCTGATGCCCCGATCGTAGGGCAAGCTGACTAGGCTATATGCACCAGGGTTTTGGTCAGCTGCTACCAAAACATCCGCTCGATTACCAGGTGCTAACACTAAATCGTCTGTCAGTTCTACAGGCTCTGGCAAGGTGCCTCCGTCCATGCCGATTAAGTACCAAGGATGGTCATTGAGCCGCAGCTGATATATGCGTGAAGGCGAAGCATTGAGCAATCGCAATCTTAATAAGCCCCTTTGAGGAATCGTTAAGGTCGGGGTGCGATCGCCGTTGACGGTAATGAGCGCTCCCTCGCGTCCCCAACGTCGGAACATGGGCATCGGTTCACGGCGTCTCCCTCGTCGAGTTAAATCAAAGTCTTGCAGCACTAAGATCGACTCCGTCGCTGCTTGAATTTCAGGAATCTGATCAACCGCACCTCGCACGATGATAGGACCAGCCAATCCGCCAAAGACTTGCTCAGCAACGAGTCCATGATGATGAGGGTGATACCAAAACAAGCCGCCAGGGTGATCAGGGGCAATCACAAACTGGTATTGTTGTTGGTTTCCCGGAAGCACTGACAAAAACACGTTATCGGCATTGCCTGTGGGAGGAATATGCAGGCCATGAAAGTGCAAATTGGTCGGGTCAGCCAGGTGATTTGTGAAGTTGACTTGCACAGTGTCACCGGCCTGTATTTCCCATAGGGGGCCAGGTACTTGGCGGTTGTAGGCCAGCAGTTGAGCCGACTGATCTGCTACTGTCAGAGACTGTTCTGTTGCCGTGAGATCAACGACTAAAGAGCCACTTTGGCTACTTAAGCGGGTTGCCGGAAAATGTGTTGTGGGCGATCTTGAACAACGCGCGAGGGCGATCGCAGCCACTGAACTACCGGCATATTGCAAAATTTGGCGACGTTTCATGGGGTCAGGAGTTGATGCAAACGGTCATCAACGTGATGTCTTTAATCAGGCTATAGTCTCCAGTCAGATGGAGAGACTACCCCACTTAGCCGTTCAGCGATCGCACATCATTCGTCATCCAGTAAAGGGCGAAACGTGAGATAAGCTGTCAGCCCAACTAGCGGCACTGCACTCACTAGTGCAAACGTCAGTTTATTCTTAAAGCCTCGGCGAGCCATATCATCCCCTAACAAGCTCGGCACCAATAGCCACAGCAGACAAAAGTCGAGGCTCATCACATGAATAAACCGACTAGTCTGCCACTGGGCAAAAAAATCGCCCCAATTGCCCGCGTAGGCAGCGTAGCCCATCAGCACTAGGGACGCGATCAAGAGGCTCAAGCCCAACATGCGAGAGTCAGCCAGGGTAATCACCTGTGATTTGGGCGGCGTAAAGGTGGGATTAGGTTGCCGCAACACTAAATACGGCAATAATAAAAAAGCCCCCAAGCCAAAAGAGCCAATGACAAACGGCCAAACTGGCACTGCTTGACCCTGCGCATCAATCAAGGCGAGACAAGCATAGGCCATCGGCCAAATACCCATCAGGTTAAACAAGGCCACAACAACTGGATTGATATCATCCCACTGGCCGGTAGACAGTTGTTTAATCAGCTCCAGAGTATCGGGCTGATCAGGTGGGGCAAAGCCAAACGCATAGACCACAAAGACCAGCCACAAGATCGCGAAGAAAAGTCGGCGCCACATACATCAATTCTGATGACTACTAAGTTTCTCTCTGAATTATCAATCAACTTAACAAAATCTTCCAATTCCATCGAATGCCTTTTACCGTAAAGGTTGAGATCGAATTTTTCTAACTAGTTGGAAACTCGCTCTCACCACCGACCGCAACTTTATCTCTGCTACTCGCATCAATCGATCTCGTCTTTAACTGCACTGGATTTGAATCACAAGCTGCTTCGCCAACCGCGAAGCAAATAAAACTTTTTTTAACACTCACGACGCGTTACAACCCACAGCGTATTCAGTATTTGCCTTTAAGTTATCGACACCTATCATTTCTGCATGGGAGTCAGATGTGTTTCTCCATCATTGGCAGCGCACAGCTGATAACCGGCAACGAGGCACTTCACGATGAATGCCAACTATGTCTTTGAACTGTACGAATCCGGATACCGCGACTTTGCTGGAATTCATCTCAGCGGCGTTGATCTCAGGCAGCGAATTTTGGTCGATATCGACCTGCAGCAAGCCAGGTTAGTGAAAGCTAATCTCAGCCGCGCTTTTTTAACGAAAGCCAATTTAGCCGCTGCCAACCTGTACCGAGTAGATGCCAGCTTTGCCAAGCTGAGTGAAGCAAATTTGCACCGTGCCCAACTCAAAAAAGCTGACCTCCGAGGCACCTTTATGGTGAAGTCAGATTTATCAGAAGCCCAGCTCAGTGGGGCAAATCTGAGTGGTGCTAATTTACGGGGAGCTAGTCTGCGAGGCGCCAACCTGTGTGGGACTAATCTATGCGGGGCAAATTTGCGCGGGGCTGACCTGCGACATGCAAATTTGTCTTGGGCAAATTTAAGTGGTGTACGCCTGAGTGGTGCGGCTCTAGGGCGCACGTTTTTAGATGACGTCAACCTTGAGGGGGCCTATCTCAACGGGCTGAATCTCAGAGGCATGAACTTGAGTGGCGTCAATCTCCAAGAGGCAAAACTCAACGGTGCCCAATTGGATCACGCCAATCTGACTGCTAGCAATTTAAGCTGTGCCACGTTACGAGAAGCGAGCCTAAATCAAGTTAATTTCACAGCAGCTAATCTGGCAGGAGCCATTCTATGGCGAGCAAAAATGCTGGGGGTTAAGCTCGATCGCGCGGATCTATCTTGGGCCAACTTAGCAGGTGCCACGCTTGAAGCCTGTTCCGTTGAGGGCACTGAATTTACAGATGCCATTTTGCCCAAGATTTCAAAACCGGGTCTCTATCATAAGGCTTGTGGCGATACCCGTTGGAGCCGCCGCCCCACCCGGGAAACTTTGAGTGAATCACAATTTGTGGAATGAACTGAGGGGTAACTGACAACTGAACACCCTTTTTGCCCACTCCCCAAAGTGATCAACGCATCGCTACATCCAGTTTCATCGCTCAACATCCATCTGGAGAACTTGACCCTTGGCAGACTATGGCGTCATTTTAGTCACGGTAGATACGCAACAGGCGGCTCAAGAGATTGCTGCAGCCTTGGTAAGCGATCGCCTCGCTGCTTGTGTCAATCTCTACCCCATCCACTCGGTCTATACCTGGGAAGACAAAGTAGAACAAGCAGCTGAATGGCAGCTCGTTATTAAAACCGATCTGGCTTTGTTTGACCAAATCACCGCAGCTTTAGACCTGCTACATCCTTATGAGGTGCCAGAAGTCTTAGCATTACCCATTCAGCAAGGCAGTGAACTTTACATGGCTTGGCTAGCACAGAATACGCGATCGCCTAGTTGACCCAGAGTTGGGCAACATCACCATGACGGATTCTGTAAACGGAGCAGTGATTCTCCTAACAACTCTTTTCCTTCTGAGAAGAGAGGGCTCTTGCAGTATCGAGGAGAGTGACTTAGCAACAATATCGATTTTGCGCTGTCAGGCATCATTCACGGTTTGTGCATTCCATAGCAGCTTGTCACAACCACGGCTCACTGCCAATCGTTGAAAGCTGATCAGGCCTTTACACCTCAAGCACTAATTAGACTCTGTGACTTCAGCATCCTGCAACTGCTCTGCTCTAGCCAATGCTTGGTCGCTGTTTTGCTGATAGCTGATCACCCGGTCTTGAGCAATCGCGTAGTTTTCATCGCCCGGGGGCACTTCAGCCATCAAATCGGCTGCCCGTTGCCAACGAGCAGCAAGATCTAACCATGCGGCAGGGGTTTCAGCTGCTTGACCATCGTCAACGGCCTGTTGAGCAAGTCGTACAGCCTGGGTAAATGATGCTTGTGCTGTTGATGTGTTGGCAGTGGTTTCTTCCACTGGGGGAGTGCCATTGTTGCCCACCTGGGCCCATGAGATGCCGAGACGATGCTTCAGCACCCATCCCAACAACAGCAGTAGCAGGCACAGACTGGCTCCGCCGACTAAGCCCCGCAAAAAATACTTCTGACTGAGTTGCTGTTTTTTGGAAGCGGACACCACGATTTCGTTGCGGGCTTTGGGCTGCTGGCGATCGCGCAAAAAGCGAGCAATGGGGTTGGGCTGCTTAAGTTTAATGAGTTCTGACCAAAGCAGTTGATTCTCGGGATCGCGCGTAATTTCTTCAAACCAGAGTAATTGCTGCTCTCGCACAATCCGACTATTGATGTTGACTTTGCGAATACCCCGGGGGGATAAGTCTTCTAGAATAGCCCGCACGCGCTCGACGACACACGGGCGGGCATGCGCGGGTTGCGCCTCGCG
>CAZLYS010000328.1:0-5767 GCA_964563415.1 uncultured Halomicronema sp. | reverse complement strand
CAGGGGATAGGGAACAGGGGATAGGGGATAGGGTGTGCTTGATTGGACTGCATGTCGCTATATAAACTTTGTGAAAGTTAGGTACATCAAGGCTTTTGGTTGGTTTTTCAAAGCAGAGGGTAAAACGCTGAAACCATTTTCGGAATTAGCATACAGGCTTCTTTAAAATGCCCCTTGTAAATGAATTTTCAGGCGATCGCAAATTGGGCCAAAATCGCCGCAACTGATTGATTAAATGCCGCTGGTTTCACCAAATGAGGCCAATGATTGCCTGGCAGAGTATGGACTTGCAGCTGAGTTAGATACTGGTGATAAGGCTTGGTTTGCCAAGCCATCCGATTGAGTCCTTGTTGGGGTAATAGCAGTGCGGTGGGGGTTGCTAATGGTGCCGTTAAGCCTGCAGTTTGTAAAACATCCGCAAAGACGCCATTACGAGCCGCGATCGCAAACTTACTCCGCCATTGGCCATCGGCCTGCCGTTCCATGCCGGTGTAAAAGACTGCTTGCTGCTGCTCGCTCCACCCCTGATATTGCTTGAGTTGTTGAGCAACTGCAGTTGCCTGCTCAAGGTCGGGGAACGGACCCATGACTTTGAGAAAGGGCAACGTGCGGTAAAAGATCGGCAAGGTCGGTCGAAATACTGTGGGCAACCGGTTGACAAAAAAGGGATCGACGAGGGTGAGGCTATTGACTCGCTGCGGTGACTGTCGGGCCCACAGTAAGGCAATTTTGGCGGCCCAAGAGTGCGCGATGACGGTCACTGTATCTAGCTGCAAATGCTGACAGAACTGTTCTAAGTCATCGGCTAACAGGCAAGCCGTATATTCGGTGGCAGGTGGTTTGCTGCTGTCGCCATGTCCCCGCAGGTCAAGAGCCAGACAGCGATAGCGATCGCTCAAATGTTGAGCTAAGCCTTGCCAAACTAGACTGTGGTCAGCCAACCCATGCAGCATGACTACAGGCGGCCCGGTTCCCCACTCCCGATAAGCCACAGTGATTTCGTCTGTCAATGCCAATCGTTGGCTGGGAAAGGATGAACGAGAACGATCAGATGACACAGCTACACTCCCTAATTTCAACGGCGATGTCTGGCCCAGACCACCACTGAGTTGTTTTGGATGTCCTTAACTCATCAATTCGGTTTACCCTCTCTGCGTCTGCAGTTCTGCCATCAGCTGTTCAACTTGATTGGTGACCAACTCGTTAGGATCGTTGCGCATGAGCGGCAACAGTTCGCGTAAGACGCGCGGCGAAGCAACTTTTAGATAAGACAGCACGGCCTCTCGCACAAATCCGGTGGGGTGCTTTAGACAGGCGACAGTGTTTTCAGCGCTGAGGCTCCAGCGTTGAGCCCGGGCCACATGAAAACAACAGGCCAAAGCCCAATCGGAGAGAAAGTAGCGCAGGTCGAGCAAATAGCGGAGGCGATCGCTGGGGCGCATTTTTCGATAGGCAAACAGATTGCTGTCTCTCAGGACTTCAACTTTTTCGGCCCAACTGCGGCCATCGAGAATGGTCAGAATGGCTCGTTTGCTGGGAATGTCGAGGGTATTATCCAAAATTTCGATCCCACGTGCCCGATTTGAAGAAGTGCCTCCCTGCCAACTCACCTGCGCAGCCTGAATCGCGGCGGGAGGCGAAATGAAGCGCAACAGCATGAAGATGCGCTCGATCGCGTCTCCTTGTAATTCTTCAAGGGCACGTTGTAACAAATTAGCCTCGCGCCCTTCTAGGGTCGTGTCCCCTAAGTCTAAAAGCGCGCCATAAAGTTGACCGATAAAGGTGAGTTCCTGATTAATCAAATCTTCGACCCCATCTCGACCAAAGCGGTCTAACGCCGCATCAATTCCTTGATTGCGCTTAAAGCCGGTTTCTTGCACCATACGCAGCAAAATCCGCAAGAGTGTGCGCCGAGTACTGCCCCAACTGGTAATCAGGTTTTGCAGCAGACAGTCGATCGCCTCATTACTGCCCATGTTGCCAATGGCTTGCCAGGCTTGGTTGCGCAAGCTGTCAGGCCGATAAGGGTCAAGGGCGACTTCTTCCAACATGTCTAAGGCATCATTACCGAGTCGGGTGAGGGCTTGGCTGGCCGCTTCCCGAGTCGATTTGTACTGCAGGGCCTTCATCAGAGATGGATAGTATTCTTTCAGGTTGGTTGCGGCGATCGCCTCTAGCAGCGCCCGACGCACGCGCAAAGATTCATCTTGCAGGAGGTTAGGAATATACAACCGGAGGGATTGCAAATAATCGGCTTCACCCAAAGCTCGACATCCCATCACGCGCTCTCGTTCTCGTTCGTGGGTGAGCATTTGGCGGAGGGTATTGACGGCCTCATTTTTCTCGCGGGCATTACCGTGTTTGAGCATTAAAGAAGCCGCTGTACTGCGCACGACCGGATCAACGTCTGGATTGAGATAAGACTGTAGATGCTCAATGTCAGGATTCTCGTCAGTGATCCAGATGTAACGCAACGCCAGCGCCAAAATTTCCGGCGGTTGGTCAACCGTCGCCAATTGCCGCACCGTATCGGCATGCTCGCGGTCAGGATATTCCAGCATCGCTTCTAAGCTTTGCCGCCGGAGTGATAGGGGTAGCGTCATTAAGCGCGGCGCGAGGACTTCGCCCACACTGCGCGGATCAAGTTGTGATAGCAGCTCAATACAAGAGCGTTTAGCCGCTTCAGAACCGGGCTTTTCTAACTGTTCGACAAAGGCTTTACGCAGGGCACGCAGGTTGGCCTCGGTACTGCTCAAGAGACCCCGCTGAGCACTCTTAACCAGCAATTCCAAATACTGCGATCGCAGCAACAAAATGGCCACGAGCCAGACGACTGCCAAAAAGGTAATCACCCCTAAAAAGAACTGGGCCTGCAACAACTGACTCTCAAAACCGAGAAAATCAGCCCAGGCAATTACGAACAGAATGAAGACCCCGGTGCCCCCCATAGCCAAGGGTTCGGCGATGCCACCCACCAGCGACTGAAACACAGTGCGTTCACTGTCTGGAATCGGTTGAAACAGTACCGGACGGGTACTCGCCACTAAGGTGTAGCGCAACCACTCATCAAAAAACTTCAGGATTACCAGGCCAAAAAATAGCGCTGTCCCCCCTAGCAAAGCCGGAAAGCCACCGATCATGGTCATGAGGCTGATGCCCACGATGACCAGGGGCAAAATCGACAGTACCGCAAATACCCCCTGGCGCTCGATGAGTCGACTAGAGGTAAACCACTGAGTGAGCAGTTCAATGAGACCTAACAGACCACTAAAAATCCCTAAAAAGGCGGCAATTTCATCCACTTCCAAATTCATTTCGAGCTGAGTCAAATATTCAAACTCGATGAGATACATCACAATTTGCGCCAGCACAAAAAAGCTGAACAGCATGATCACGTATTGGCCCAGGGTGCCTCGCGATCGCTGAGCTTTGTGATCGTCTTGCCCGGCTTCCGCCTGTTGCTGTAGTGAATCGGGAAAGGCGTGCTCATAGTTGCGGCTGATCATCAACAACACACCCGAGCCCACCAACATAATCAAAAATGAGAGCAGCAAGACGTTTTTGAGACCAACAAAGGTCACGAGAAAAAAGACTGAGAATCCACTCAGTACATCCGCCACTAAGTTGCCGCTGCTGACGATGGGAAATGTACGCTTAATTTCTCGAATGTTAAAGAGCTGATTGGCCGTAATAGAGACATTCAGATCATTGAGTCCATAGATGGCTTCCATCCACAGACGCATCGCAAAAATGGTGTATGGCAAGAGCGGCTCAATCGCTAGGCCCCAACGGAACAACAACACCGGTACCGCCATCAATACTGCGATGATCACAATCACCCAACGGAGCGGGAAAAACTTCTGCAGCCAGGAATAAATAACGCTAAGCCCAAACCCAACCCCAGCACTGAAGATGTAAATCCACGGCAGTGAATCGGGACCGTATTCATCCAAAAACAAGGCCGCCGAGCTTACTTCTAACCACAAAATCCCCATGGAGGTTGCGGTATAGAACATGAACATCAAAAAGGTGCGTTCCGCTTCGTTGGGACGCAGATTAATAATTCGCAGGAGTTTTTGCTGCCACTGAGACAGAGACGGTGAAGTAGTCCGACTCGATTTCATACGTTAGATGCCGGGAACAGCCTGAGTGCGATCGCCCACCAAACCAGCCAAACGGCTACTTTTTAGGCGATAACAGCATCATCATATTCCGACCTTCCCGTTTTGGCGCTTGTTGCATCTCAGCAACCTCTTCTAAATCGCCTGCCATGCGCCGCAAAAGCTTCTCTGCCAAGTCAGAATGCTGAATTTCTCGCCCTCGGAACATCACGGTCGCCTTGACCTTATCCCCGGACTTTAAGAAGCGGTGGGCATTCTTGACGCGCACGTTGTAGTCATGATCGTCAATCTTGTAGCGCATCTTCACTTCTTTAACTTCGGCGTTATGCTGACGCTTACGGGCTTCACGGGCACGCTTTTCTTGCTCAAACTTATATTTGCCGTAATTAATGATGCGACAAACGGGTGGATTAGCTTTGTCACTAACCAAAACCAAGTCAAGGTCTTGCTCTTCAGCCATCCGCAATGCCTCGCTTGGGGCCATGATCCCAAGCTGATCACCATCAGCCCCAATCAGGCGGATTTCAGGAAAACGAATATTCTCATTAATTGGCGGAACGTTTCGAGGATTTCGACTTCGCATGCGCGGCAACAGGAAAAGAGTACAGAAGGGATGGACTCAAATTTGATCGTTTTATAGACTAATCGCTGTCTCTGATTTCGTCTAGGGGAAAACACCCCCTGCAATCGATCAGCCACAGAACTCGATGACAACGACATCTTTACCGATATTAAGGGCGAAGGCTGAATCTGCACATACCTTCATTGCGAAGTTAGAAAAAATATTTACATATAACAAGCTCAAGGCTAGGTGTTTCAAGGGTTTGGCGGTTTTACATTGCTGCTTCCATCCACTGCCCGCACCCCATCTGAGCTCCTCTGCACTGGCCAAAACTGGCCCCTTGGTCAAGGGGGCATGGGCATTCCCTTGGAGGCGTTTTGGTTGCGGGCAATAAGCAATCGATCTCTGGACAGATAATGCGATCGGGCCGCTCGATTTTAGTCCAGCGGAGATTTGTAACGCCTGTCACTTTTTGCTTAACAAAAGGCTTTAGTCAAGATAGGATCATCTCTTATCTTGCAAACGCTACCGTGCCAGGGCAGCGGTATTGTCGCCAAAATCATGAAACACACATTGTCAGTTTTAGTCGAAGACGAGGCGGGGGTCTTGACTCGCATTGCCGGGTTATTTGCTCGCCGGGGCTTTAACATTGAGAGCTTGGCTGTTGGCCCAGCCGAACAGATGGGGGTCTCTCGCATCACGATGATGGTGCCCGGCGACGATCAGGTGATCGAGCAGATTACCAAACAGCTGTACAAACTCATCAATGTGCTGAAGGTCCAAGACATTACCGAGGTGCCCTGTGTCGAACGTGAGCTGATGCTTATTAAAGTGAATGCCACGAGCACTAACCGCTCCGAAATTTTGGAACTTGTGCAAATTTTCCGCGCTCGTGTGGTGGATGTCTCAGAAGATTCGCTGACGGTGGAAGTCGTGGGAGATCCTGGCAAGATGGTCGCGATCGTGCAGGTGCTCGCTCGGTTTGGCCTGCGGGAAATTGCGCGTACCGGCAAAATTGCCCTCACCCGTGAATCCGGCGTGAACACGGAATACCTCAAGTCGCTGCAGAGTAAGTTGCAGTAAT
>CAZLYS010000327.1:0-5783 GCA_964563415.1 uncultured Halomicronema sp. | reverse complement strand
TGGCTGCACCACCCCTTCTGGTTCGAGCTTGCCCTGAGCCGGAATCGCTTCCTCAATTTTAGCCAGGCAAGCCCAAGCAACCGTGGTGACGGTAACTCCCACAATGCCCCAAACGACATAACGCGCCCAGCGAGGCGACTGTCGCAAAATCACGGAGCGCTCAAAGTCAGGATGGGAAGACGGTGGTGTCTGCGACGGAGGGGGCGGCAAGTGGCCATTACCATGACCATTTTGACTATGGCCGTTCTGGATGGGACCGTTTTGAGTAATGCGCGATCCAGAAGTCATGATTCATCCTCACAGTAAGTCAAAGCAGGAACACGGAAATTGATGGTTGAGTATGCCCTGCCATTAGCCAGGCTTCTCGATAATTATTCAGGCGTATGAATTTGTTGTTGATAAAGAGTGTAATAGCGCCCTTTTAACGCCATGAGGTCTCCATGGGTACCTTGTTCGACCGCTGCACCTCGCTCCATTACCAGAATAGTGTCGGAATCTTGAATTGTGCTCAAACGATGGGTGATGAAAAATACTGTACGGCCACTTCCCCAAGCTTTGAGATTGTTACAGACTTGCTTCTCAGTATCGTAATCGAGGGCGCTAGTGGCCTCATCCAAAATTAACAGTCGGGGATTATGCAAAATCGTCCGAGCGATCGCGATGCGCTGTCGTTGTCCCCCCGATAAAGACGCGCCCCGTTCACCCACACGGGTGTTATAGCCCAACGGCAAATCCATAATGAACTCGTGCGCACAGGCAATCTTTGCGGCTTCGATAATGGCCTCATCATCAGCTTCCGGGCGCGTCAGCGAAATATTTTCCTGGATGCTGCCCTCAAAGAGCAAACTATCTTGCGGCACGATTCCCACTTGCTGCCGTAGGGAATATAACTCCACTTTGCCAATGTCGTATTTGTCAATGAGAATTCGCCCAGACTCTACTTCATACAGGCGGGGCAGTAGCTTCATCAACGTACTTTTACCCGAACCACTCTGCCCCACAATGCCGACAAATTCCCCAGCTGGAAATTCCAAATTGATATTAACCAACTGCAACGGCCCAGAGGGAGCAAATCGGAAGGCTACATTTTCATATGTGACAGTCCCTTGGATATCCGGCATCTGAATTTGGTTACGCCCCTGTTCTTCAGCCTCACAGGGATGATCCAAAATGTCGCTCAAGCGTTCTAAAGACAACGCTGTTTCTTGGAAATTTTGCCACAGCTGCGCCAACCGCAAAATCGGTGCAGTTACATACCCCGAGATAATGCGAAAAGCGATGAGTTGACCTAAGCTCAACTGACCTTGCAAAACTAGATAAGCGCCAACCCAGAGCACCAAGAGCGCTGAGAGCTTATTCAAAAAGCTACTAGCAGCACCCGCAGTGGTTGAGGTGAGCACTGTGTTAAAACCAGCGCTCACGTAACTGGCATAGCGTTCTTGCCATTGCCAACGGGTTCGCAACTCAATATTTTGCGCCTTAACGGTTTGGATTCCAGATAAAGCTTCCACCAAAAACGACTGGGTTGAGGCGTTACGCTCTGCCTTCACACGCAGTTGTTTTCGCACAATCGGAGCGACCAGCACTGTCAAAAACACAAAAAGCGGAATCGTTGCCAGTGCGACCAGAGTCAGCAACCAGCTGTAAATAAACATCACGACGATGTACAACACTGAGAACACAGCATCGAGCACCACCGTCAGTGCAGTTCCGGTGAGAAACTTACGAATATTCTCCAACTCGTTGACGCGGCTGGAGAGCTCACCCACAGGACGTTTATCAAAGTAACGAAGCGGCAAGCGCAGCAGATGATCGATGATCTCTGACCCTAGTACCATATCAATGCGGTTCGTCGTATCCACAAACAAATACGTACGCAAAGCAGTAAGCACCGCCTCAAAGACTGCAATTACCAATAAGAAAACACCGAGTACTTGCAGGGTATCAGTGCTGTTCTGCACAATCACTTTGTCGATGATGACCTGCACCATCAACGGATTTGCCAAGCCAAATAGCTGCACAAAGAAGGAAGCGATGAGTACTTCCACTAAAACCCAGCGATATTTCTTAAGCGAGGGAATGAACCAGCTCAGACCAAATCGCTCTTGCGGGGTTTCGCGGGTCTTCTCCAGCAGGACGACTTCCCCTTCATCTCCCCAAGTTTCTTCAAACTCGATGGGCGATCGCCGAATAATCCCGGTATCAGGCACAGCGAGCACTCGAGCTTGGGCATTCGTTTCATACAAAATGGCATAGCTTTCTTGCCAACTAATCAAGGCCGGTGTTGGCAAACGGCTCACAGCACTGACAGGGACCTTCGTCATCTGGGTTCGTAGGCCCATAAACTCCGCTACTTTACCGGCTAGCGGGAGTGAGAGTTGGCCCAAGCGATCGCGCTGGTTAGTCAAAATGCGGCGAATAATATCGCGGCGAAAGGGCATACCAAAGTACTGGCTGACCATCTCCATGCAGGCCAACATGCCTTCCACATCTCCGCGTCCCCGGACAAATGGGTAATCGGTCACGGGGCCCGTAGTATCCGCTTCGGGCTCCGGCAAGTGTTCCGGAGCATAGGGAATCACAGCTCGCTCATCTGAGATCGGTGCGGTTGCAACAGTCCCGTTGCTAACTGCTGCTGGTAAAACTCGTGCCAGGTCTGGCAGACCCGGTAAGCCGATTAAGCGAGCCCCTTGAGGACTAATGACATCCAGTTCATTCCCCGCCCACTCTAAATTGAGCCGACTGCCCATCGGCTGATTAATAATTGTGCCGCTGCTGACGAACCAGGTGTAGTCATTTTGACGAGCGAGATTGAGGGGCCGCTTACCATAGGGCAAGTAATGCACCACACCGTCTTGTTGAGCTCGTTTGGACAGATATGCTAAATCACCAGCATCTTCAGCTTGATCGTGTACTTGACGCGCTAGCAGATCAAAAACCTCAGCCAGATACAGTCGATCACGAATCGCCGTAGCAAATTCTGCATGTTGCTCAAGCGTTTGCTGAAAAGTCGCCATCGAAAACTGGAAGCCCACGACCTCCGAGGAGGCGATCGCGGTTTCGCAAGGCTGTCCGCGCAATAGACCGACGATCCCCAACAAGGCCCCGGTTCCTAACAAGCTAAGCGTTACCGGCTTTTCAGTGCGGGGGTCTTCCCCCAACAGTCGCGCTTGCCCGTCAATGATTAAGATCAATTGGGGCAACGCCTCTGGGCGCACAATCGGTTGGCCAATTCGGTACCGCAGCAATTGACCACTCTGAGTCAGATTCGCGATCGCTGCACCAGGCAATTGGTCAAAGGGGGCCAAGCCAGAAAGCGTCCGTTGCAGGGATTGAGAAGTTACCGTCATACCCTTGCGATGAATAAGTTTGCTATCGAGCGAGAAGCCATTCACAGTCAAATCTGGTCAGACCAAGCACACTTAATCATTGACCAGCGTAGAGGTCTCAGCCTTGAACTCTAGAACTGCAATGGTACGTAAACGGCAAAATCCAATAGCTCTTAACTCAAAAGACCTTACGAGAGGGCGGTTGAGAGTTGCCGATTTTTTGCCAAATCCTCATCAGTCTAGTGCAAGATTTTTCGTTTCTCAGGCTACTTAAACGGAATTTCGCTAAACGTAAACTTTTGCCTGCTGTCAATAACCTATTTGAAGAAGTAGTAGTCATCAGGCTGGCGGCAACACTGCAGTGATAGGGGGCAGACAAATTGTCTTTATAGCTAGCCTCCTGGGGCTCAATCGCCTTACCAACAGAGCAACAGCAGAACTTCAAAATTCAGTTCTGAGAATTAGCGATTGAGAATTCGTCGCAAGCAGTATCCTTAGTGGCATCCCTAGCATCGGCAGAATCACAATACGGACAGGAGTGTTATCGAGGTGGAGAGCGTCAAACCAGCTCGCGTACTTTTACGAATTATCGACAACTCGCTGAGCCTAACTGATCGCCATCTCGCAGTTAAGGAGTTTTGGGATGCTTTGCCCCCCTATGACCTCATTTCATCGGAACGCATTATTCCTCTGAGAGAGCAGCGCCAAGGCAACTCTCTATATGGACTTGATATGCGAATTGCCGAGCCTGACCGAGTAGAAAGCTGGCTCCAAGTCATCAGCACTTGTCTTGATAATTTTCGCATAGACGATCGCCTGACAGTTGATCAAGTCAACATCCGCGTAACTTGCACTATTGAAAAGATCAGCATACAAATTGAGACGGTCTCTGGTGAGGCCTTACTTAGTCTCCTGCCTGTTATCGACACCATCATGCCTGCTCGTCAACTCTTTCAAGCTCGGGCAGAGCTGTATGCGAAGCGAGAAGGTGAATTTTCACCCATTGAAGAAGAAAATCTCGAGCTCTTGCAAAATCAACTGCAACTCGACCCGGAAACTGCCGCACATGTCAAAAACCGAGCCTTGGGGCCTTATCAGGATAGACAAACCAAGCTCAACCGCTATCGAGAACTCTTGAACGCTGAGTTGGACCGACAGTTTCCCCTCAGTGAGGACATTGAAACCGAACTGGCACGATTCTGCGAGGCCATAGGCCTATCAGCAGATGATGCAGCCATCATTACAACAGAAGAAATTTCCCAGCGACAACCATTAGAAGAGGAAGCAGAAACCTTTACACCGGAAGAAACTCAAGCAGTAAGTACGAACACAGTCGAAGAACCATCCCCCCAGCAGCAACTTGCCATTCAACAACACCAGGCTGAGCAGTATCGTCAAGAATTTGCTAGTGCAATCTCGCACTCACCCTATCCCAGTGAATTTGACCGAGGAAGATTAGAGCAAGCCCGACGTACATGGCAGCTTGATCGAGAAATCGTGCGGGCGATTGAACGTGAAGTTACTGATGAGCGCTATGGTCCTATCGACTCAGCGTTGGGACTAGACTATACGAGGCTGCGTCAGTTACTTTGGCTCAATCATTGGGAAGCTGCCGACCAAGAAACCGAGCGCCTCGTTTTATCAGCCCTAAGCCAAGATATGCGCCCACTCACTGCAGATACCCTGCTGAGTTTGAGTCAATATTGCGTTGATGTTCAAACTATTGACCGTCTTTGGTCGCATTACAGTAAAGGTAAATTCGGATTCGCAGCGCAACAGCAAATTTATATGGACCAAGATAGACAACCTGGAGATTTCCTAACTGCTGTTGAATGGGCTGACAGTGTTGGTATGGGCAGTGTCAATTTGCTAATACGCCGGAAAACCTATCGCAGCCTGCAATTTCACCGTCAAGCACCAAGTGGGCACTTACCTACTTGGCGTTGGATAGCCGATAGTCTTGAAGGCGAATACGCCATCAGTGAAGACATCGTACAAATCATGTTTCATGACTTGATTGAAAAGTGTCTACCGCAACTCAAAAAAACGAGTAACACCAATCTTATTGAAATAGGTGACCAGCAATCATGATGGCAACAGAAACTCAAGATGGCCTTCAAGAACTGGAGAGCCTGTTAAGTCATGCTAACTGGCAGCTAGCAGATGAAGTCACATTGCAAATTATGTTGGCAACCTGCAATCGCCGTAGCGAAGGATGGCTCAACCAAGCTGCAATCTCCCAATTCCCCTGTGACATGCTGCATCAACTCGATCAACGCTGGTTATTTTACAGCAGCAGTCACTTTGGTTTCAGCACTCAGCTACAAATATACCGTGAAGAAGTTGGAAGATCATCCTTTGCCTTTAGTCGCCAAGCTGGATGGACCATGAACATTTGGCGACCCATTGGCTTTTTCAACTTTTACCATTGGCTGAATTTTTCGCTTGATGCCC
>CAZLYS010000326.1:0-5785 GCA_964563415.1 uncultured Halomicronema sp. | reverse complement strand
CCCCCAAATTTGGGGGACGGAAGGGGGCCTTATTTTATTCGTGCAAGAGGTCTAGGGTCTGTTGGAATATTGGCGCGTCGAGCGCGCCAATTCTCTGATCGTATTTAACCCTATTGGATAATGCTCTCCTACGCCTGCACCAACAGACCGACCGGGTATCGGCGCAGCAACTTTGGACTTTCCAGGTGGTAGAGTGTCTCCTGACCAAACTCTGAATGTCACTGCCAGGCAAATCTTGAACCGCGAACTGGGCATTGATATCGAGCACAGTCTCCAACTGCGCCTGCTGAATCCTGGCGGTTGACCTGTTAACAGTTCCTTTTCTAACCAGCGGCTGTTTGGGATGGTGGCCCACTGATCAAACCCTTGCTCTCTGCAGGTGACGCATCATCGCTACTCATGCAATGCCGATGACATTGAACAACTGGCAGCTCAGCTCCACTGTTCACAGTGCCGAGCAGTTTTACGCGCTACAACCTTCAAGAATATTGAAGGTTGTAGCGCGCTCACCTAACCTTCGGGTTCCATATCCAAATTGACAGCGAGTTCATCTTGCAGCCAATTAAACACCTGTTGTCGCTCTCCCACGGTCAGGTAAAAGCAGCCAGTACGGCGTAGGCGATCGTTAATGTCTTCCATATCGGCAGCGGTAAAGAGCCCTGCCGTATTGGCAATGTTGCACAATAAATCGTCGCGCCCTTGCTGGTCTAGGTTGTCGTAGCGGTATCGAGCAATCTGTTTGCTCAGGCGATTAAAGGTGGCATGGCCCCAGGCTAGCCGTTGCTGACGCTCTTCTGAAATCCGTTCACCTGCCGCTATTTTGGCGTAATCGGTATCCAGAAGATCCAAATGGACGATTTTAGGGTGCTGAGTCACAAGCCAATTAATCCTAAATATCTCCACAAAGCCCTGAAGATCAAAGAGCTTTAAAGTTTTACGAGTCGAGAATACAGAACGAGATCGCCTGCATTTTGACTTGTTGACAGGATAGTTTACTTCACCCTGGTCTGTCAGAACTCTTCAGAAAAAACTCAGGGTCTCAGGCAATCCAGGGTAGCGCTGTCGAGTATCCCAGTAGGTCTCAATAGCCAGAGCAGCAAAGCTAAAGACTGCCGTTGCGCTTAAGTGGTAGCAACCCCAGAAACTAAATGCCGCTCTTAGATAGTTCCTCTGAGACACCACACGTTACGAAAGCGGTTTACGGAAGAAGCGCCGGACTGCCTTCCAATCAAGGCAGATGTCATGGCCTAGGCTAAGAGATGTAAGGCTTTATCAGGACAACGTTACGGATCATTTCGCTTGCCCCGTAGTTATTACAGTGCCGTGATAGTTTCAAAACTGTTAAACAGTTGAATTCCGTTACGGGGAGAACTGCACGTGCTGGCATCTTCTAATCAGTCTACTGAGGGTATCGAGTCAACTCGCGAGGCTTGTAGTGATTACGTCGCCCACCTGCAACTGCATATGGCGCTACAAGCAAAAAATCTCGTCCCTTCCTTGGCGCAAAATAGCGATCCCCGTGAAAACCTCCTACATCAGACGCAGGCTGATTTAGAGAAAATGATTTCTCGGCAAGGCTTCTAAGTCTCTGTCAGGCCTTTATCAAAATAGAGTGATCCTAACAATGACATAACGCTGTGAAGTCTAGACTTCACAGCGTTTTTTGTGAAAGCTCGGTTTGTCGCGTCCGACTTGCCAACAGAGCCAGGATGATGCGCTGAGCTACATTACATTAGACCGACAAACGTAGGAGCCAGAATCCCGTAAAGGTCATGCCAGAATCATCAGGGCGCACGAGCAAAAAATGGAGTCCTTGGGCTTGCTGTTGGCGATCGCGAAAGGTACACCCCGCCATTGCCACTTGTTCATCGTCGAAGGTGGTGAGCACCCAGCGATCGACTAACCCAGCTTCAAGAATCACACCATCCGGTGCTCCTGGAATGTAGGTCAAGGCGGCGGGCCGTTGTTCATGTAGCCACTGACAAAGCGGTAACGCCCGACGACCGGCATCCATAATCACCCCAGGAATTGCAGTCGTGCTGGATAGTCCGAGTTGGAGGGGTAGCCAGTCCTGCGGGGCCGAGAGAAAGGGCATCGGTTCGTAGATCAGACTTGCTTGTAAATCTTGGGCAGAGAGGCTACCAAAGCGCCATTGTTCACCCCACAGGTAGTCGGGCATGGGCACCGGGGCAGGCTGCTCTAGCGTAATGGGCTCGTAGGGTTCCCCAGAGTAGGTAGGATCTGACGGATACCACTGAGATCGCTGTACGAGCCAGCGTTTTAGCGTCGGGGTTGAGCGGCTGGGTTTAACAGTTAAGTTCAGGGGTTGAGCAGCGGTTTGCAATAGCGATACACATTGTGGTCGAAACACCCGAATTTCATCAGGAGACTGGCCCGATTTTTGCTGAGCAATGGCCAACTGTTGCTGCAGCCAGACACTATTGACGTCTTTTTGAGGCGCAGTCGCACCATAGGTAAATTGAAATTCGCGATCGCAGATCAACAGCTCCCAGAGTGGGTTATCAGCGGCGTCACGCAGTGGTCGACGATAACAATCGGCTTCCCATATGACCATGGTTAAGGCTGCACTCCGTTAAACGACATGCTCTGCTTTTAGCAACTGAGATGCCGACATATCGTCCAAATAAGCCCGCATAACATATTCGGCCACCATGCGATCGCTGTTAAAGTTGGGCGCATTCGTACGAATGGACGCCTTCATCATGGCAATCCATTTGTGGGGAATTCCTTGGCGATCGCGATCGTAAAACATTGGGGCAATTTCCCGCTCTAGTAGGGTGTACAGGGAATCAGCGTCAATTTGGTCCTGATGCTCTTGGTCACTGGTGTCAATGTCTTCCCCAATTGTCCAACCATTGCTAGGCTGGCCTGCTCGACCTGGCTGATGGGCTTCGCACCACCAGCCATCGCCCACACTCAAATTGATCACACCGTTAAAGGCGGCTTTTTGCCCACTGGTGCCACAGGCTTCCGTCGGTCGTCGCGGGGTATTCAGCCAGACATCCACACCATGCACCATGAGTTTGGCCGTAAACAGGTCATAGTCTTCAATAAACGCCACGCGATCGCGCAGGCCAGGGTGACGGCACCACTCCATCAAACGCTGAATGATGCGCTTACCCTCATCATCGCCAGGTCGGGCTTTACCCGCAAAAATGATCTGAATGGGTCGCCGCGCATGGGAAAAAATGCGAATCGCTCGCTGCAAATCCTTAAAGAGCAGAGCGCCGCGTTTATAAGGACTAAAGCGACGAGCAAAGCCAAGGGTTAAAACATTAGGGTCAAGCAATCGCTCCACTGCCATAATGTCGTCTTTCGCTTCTTTACGCTCCAGACGCGAGGTCAGTATCTGCGCCCGGGCATAGGCAATGAGTCGCTCTTTCAGAATGCAGTGTCGGCGCCAGAGTTCTCGTTCAGGAATGACGTCTATATGGTTCCAGATTTCCTGACTCGCCAGGTGCAACTCCACGTGATTTCGCAGATTGGTCGTATCTAGATGCAGTTGCGACCAATTTTGGCCGAGATGCTGATTATAGAGATCAACTAGCAGTGGTGCGGTCCAACTGTTGAGATGTGCCCCATTGGTCACATGTCCAATAGGCACATCGGCTTCTGATTTTTCGGGATACAAAATCTGCCACATTTCCCGCGAAACCTCGCCATGACGACGACTCACCGCATTGGCCTGCCGCGTCATCCGCAGGGCTAATACCGACAGGCTAAAGGGCTCCCACGGATCCCCAATGCGCCGCGCGCCCAAATTGAGAAATTCTTCTCGCTCGAGTTCTAACTGTGGCCAATAGTGACCAAAGAAAGAATCCATCATGTCAGCAGAGAAGGCATTGTTGCCATCGGTAACGGGGGTATGAGTCGTGAAGACAGAGCGATCGCGCACCCACTGTTGGGCTTCGTCAAAGGTGCTGCCAGCATATTCCATTTCTTGGCGTACGACTTCTAGCAGAGCAAACGCCGAGCTGCCTTCATTAATGTGATAGACCGCAGGCTCAATCTCTAACGTGTGGAGGACTTGCACGCCTCCAATGCCCAGCAAAATCTGTTGAGCTAGACGAGTTTCACGGTTACCGCCATACAGTTGGCCCGTCAGTTTACGGTCAATGAGATCATTATCGGGGCGATCGGCATCTAATAAATAGAGATCAACTCGGCCCACGCGAGCTTTCCACGCTTGTACTCGCACCGTCCGCTGGCGCACCGTCACCTTTACCGTCACCGGCTGACCATACTCATCCCGCACGAGCTCTAGCGGCATATGATCAAAGTCGCTGTCGCGGTAAAAGTCTTCTTGCCAACCGCTGCGGTTTAACCGCTGACACACATAGCCCTGCTTGTACAGCAATCCCACGCCCACCATCGGCACTCCCAAATCTGACGCTGACTTGAGGTAGTCACCCGCCAGGACCCCCAAGCCTCCACAGTAGGTATATAGCGACTCGTGAATGCCATATTCCATACAGAAATAGGCCACGGGTTCTTCAGGGGTGATATGAGGCGCTACCTGGACCCCCCAGGTTGATCGCTCTCGCATATAACCGTCAAATTGATTGGCTAGTACCTGTAAGCGCTTTAAGTAATCCGGGTTTTCGGCGATTTGCGATAATCGCTCGTAAGAGACGGCTTCGAGCAAGGCGACTGGATTGTGGTAGCAGTTTTGCCAAACCGTCGGCTCAATTGTACTGAAGAGCGACATGCGATCCGGAGTCCAGCTCCACCAATAGTTGTAGGCTAAATCGGCTAGTCGTCGCAGGGGTGAGGGCAGTTTTGCCTTGAGCTGAGTAATGGGATTCATAACTCGATCACAACTGATACCAGGAAACAAGAAATCGGGTCCCAGCCCCAAGCACAAGACACCGCCTGGAAAAGTGACTTAGCCATAGCACCGAACACAGTTGCCCATAAACCAGTGCTATAAAATGCTGCTCGACGGATTTCTTCGACGCTGGCCGCCGTACAGCCTGGTCAACGTTGCCAGTTTTCCCAGCCTAACGCGGATATTTCCCGTAAGATCACTTATTCCTTAGAGACCTCAAAAATTTCATGGAGCCTTTAGGAAAGTTGGCACCATTGACTTCAGAGCCGTGGTTCAAGCGTGATCGGGCACAGGAGGCGGAAGCAGACTCCCGACCCTCAACCCTGAAAACTGAGTGCTGACCTCCCAGTCCTGAAATCCCCTACACCAATACCGGCTCTTTGGCCTCGATCGCCCCTGGAATAGTCCGCCCGACAGCGGCAGCAATGGGTCGCAGACTATCGACCAATGCCGTCATGTCTTCTAAGGACAGGGCTTGACGGGCATCGGAGACAGATTCCTCGGGAATAGGGTGACACTCGACCATGAGACCGTCGGCCCCCGCCGCGATCGCCGCTTTCGCCAGGTTGGGTACCAGTTCTCGCTTACCCGCAGCATGACTCGGATCGACAATGACGGGGAGGTGCGTAATCTGCTTAAGAGCCACGACCGCACCCAGATCCAGGACATTGCGGGTGTAGCTATCGAAGCTGCGGATACCTCGCTCACAGAGAACAATATTGGGGTTGCCGTGAGCGGCGATGTATTCCGCCGCCATCACAAATTCTTGAATGGTGGCGGCCAGGCCACGCTTCAGTACCACGGGTTTGTCGATTTCGCCGAGAGCCTTGAGCAGGTCGAAGTTCTGCATGTTGCGGCTGCCGATTTGCAGCACATCTGCATGGGCCGCGATCGCATCAATCTGGTGAATAGCCATCACCTCAGTGATGCCGGGCA
>CAZLYS010000325.1:0-5789 GCA_964563415.1 uncultured Halomicronema sp. | reverse complement strand
ATGATGTTTAATTGTCGATGCTGCCAGGAATTTCTCAAGGCATGTAGAACACATTGAGTAGCAGAAATCACTGCAGCGCTCCGCAGGTTGCTCAAGTCAGCCTGGATCGACAAAATTGCTATCTGACAAAAGTTGCAATTCCAACTTCCGATCGCCGCATTCCGAATTCTGCTATATCAGTTAGGCGGCCACGATTCAGAGCTCAGAACAAATCAGTGCTCACCATCCTATGTTTAATTGTTAGAGCTTCAGAACCTTAAAGAAATCCATAAATAATTGAATAATCTAAAGCAGTTGAATAGACTGAATGCTATGGGTTAATTGCTACAGGCTGAAGCAAACTAAGCCACAGCAAATACCATAGATTTATGAGGCGGCAATGTGACAATTCGATAGAATTTGGTCTATGATGACTTTGGCGCACAATTGGGAGTCTTAATTCGTTGTTTCACGCCACGCTACATCAGCTTAAAGTTTTCGAAGCAACTGCTCGTCATGGGAGCTTCACTCGTGCAGCCGAGGAGCTTTATCTCACTCAACCAACTGTCTCAATTCAAGTGAAGCAGCTGACTAAAGCTGTTGGACTACCTCTGTTTGAGCAGATTGGTAAGCGCCTTTACTTGACCCAGGCTGGGCAACAACTCTTAGATACCTGCCAGCGGGTGTTTGAGGGTTTAGAGCAGTTTGAAATGGCGATCGCTGACATCAAGGGCATGAAGCAGGGGCAGCTTAAAATTGCTGTCATCACCACCGCTAAATATTTTGTTCCCCGGCTGTTAGGACCATTTTGTCAGCGGTTTCCGGGCATCGATATTTCTCTCAAGGTGACCAACCACCAACATATTCAAGAGCGCATGGCCAATAACGAAGATGATCTCTACATCATCAGCCAAGCGCCGGAACAGCCAGACCTCACAATTCATCCTTTCCTGGAGAATCCCCTAGTGGTGATTGCACCCAAGAATCATCCCCTGGTAGGCAAGAAAAATATCCCGATTCAGGCACTCAATGGTGAACAGTTCATCATGCGGGAGCCTGGTTCAGGTACACGTCAAGCTGTGCAATCACTCTTTGATGAGCACGAAGTGGATGTCAAGGTGCGACTAGAGCTTGGAAGCAATGAGGCGATTAAGCAGGCGATCGCGGGTGGGCTCGGCATTTCCGTACTTTCCGTACACACCATCATCTCTGAAGGCACCACTGGCGAGTTTGCCATTCTTGATGTTGAGCAATTCCCGATTGAACGGCATTGGTACGTCGCTAACCTCGCAGGCAAGCAGCTCTCTGTGGTTGCTGATACTTTCCTCAAGTACCTGCTGGAAGAGAGTCATCCAATGGCGAAAAAGTTGCTGCCTAACATCCAGTTGGCGACATCCACCGCGATCGAAGATTACGATCCTGAGTTGGTTATCTCTGGCAAGTAATGACAACTAGATTCTGGCCTCTCTGCCGCTACCTGTTACTCAGAGAGCTAACGGCAATTAAGTGCAGCGTTGCACTCCTAGATGACGTTGGGAGTTGATGAACTCGGCCATCAAGCAAATTCAGCACATTATGTGACCTGAATCAGGTCCTACGATAAGCCGATTTGGCCGGAAAGAGTTCCGTTCTACCTAAAGTGTGGGATTGGATTTACACGCCCAAACTATAACTTCGATGCTAATCACGCACCAGTTGGCGTAATACCTCGCCGCTAGCGTTCAAAATCTGAATATTCAACGGCATTTGGCCTGCAGCGTGGGTGGAACAGGAAAGGCACGGGTCATAGCAGCGAATGCCTGCCTCTACGCGGTTAAGGAATCCCTCTTGGATGTCTTCACCGTGGATGTAGTGCTGGGCAATTTGCTTGACGGTTTTGTTCATCGCCAGGTTGTTGTTGCCAGTGGCGATAATCAGATTCACCTTTTCCAATAGGCCATTTTCATCCACCTTGTAGTGATGAAAGAGAGTGCCGCGTGGCGCTTCACTCACCCCGATCGCTTCTAGTTCATTGACCCCAGCATCGGCACGGCAGCGAGTTGACATCAGATCAGGATCATCCATATACTCCGCGATTTTCTCCAGGCAGGCGAGGATTTCGATCAGGCGTGCGTAGTGGTACAGGAAGGACGAAGTGGGGACGCCGTTTGCATAGTCACGAAATTCCTTCAGCTCAGCGTCAGCTTTGGGGGTGCCGATGTGAGTACAGTTGTTGAGTCGCGCCAGAGGACCTACTCGATAAATGCCATCAGGGTAGCCCAAGGCCTTGTAATAGGGGAACTTCAGATACGACCAGTCTTCTACAGCTTCACCTACATAGTCGGCATAGTCGTCTTCGCTGAGGTTGTCTTGTACGATGTTGCCTTCGCTGTCGGTAAAGCGGAGGTGGCCATCGTAATGCTCCCAAGCGCCGCCTTTGCCGACCAAGCTCATAAACAGGGAAGGAAATTCCCCGAAGACTTGGACTTCCTCTTTCATCGGGCCATTAATCAGCCCCTTAAAGATATCGAGCCCTTTTTGAATGGTCTCTAAAGATTCTGGCAGGCGATCCACAATCCAGGCGCGCCCTTCTTCAGAGAGGGGCGATCGCACGCCACCGGGGACTGTCCAAGCGGCGTGAATTTTACGACCCCCGAGAATCTCAATGACTTGCTGACCGAACTGGCGGAGTCGGATACCGGCACGGGCTAAATCAGGATCAGCCGCAATTAGACCAAAAACGTTCCGCTTGGCGGGATCACTGTCCCAGCCCAAGAGGAAGTCGGGACTACTAAGGTGAAAGAATGACAGAGCATGGGATTGGGTGATCTGTCCTAGATTGAGCAGACGGCGTAGCTTGTCTGCTGCTTTAGGGATCTTGACCGCCAAGATTTTGTCGCCAGTTTTAGCGGCACAGATGAGGTGACTAACAGGGCAAATGCCGCAGATGCGAGCGGTGATGCCGGCCATTTCTGTAAAGGGGCGGCCTTCGCAAAATTTTTCAAAGCCTCGATACTCGACCACATGAAAGCGGGTGTCGGCGACTTCACCTGCGTCATTGAGGATGACGGAGATTTTAGCGTGACCTTCAATACGCGTGATGGGATCAATAACAACAGTCTTAGACATGGGTGGTGGCCTCCCTGCAATGGTTGTTGCGACGCGATATATCGCGTCGCAACATGGATTAGTCTTCGTAAATGCGGGCTTCAGGGGCGTCGGGGTTTTCCTCGACGTACTTGTCAAAGCTGCTCTTTTCCGGGGCTTGATGCTGGTGAGAAACTTCCGCCTGCATTTCTTCGACGACGTCCCACGCGGCCGCACATTCAGGAGAGCTGTCTCCTTTGTCGGCACAGATGGCCCGGGCATCTGCCCGCGCCTGTTCTAACTTGTCGTGGAACTCTTTGCTATCAACACTCATGAAATAAATTCCTTACGGTACTATCCGAATTTGATCATCTCACGACCGACCATTTCCGGCGACTGGCCCTGCAACAGCGGCTCCAGGGTGGCGCGAATCCGGTCAGCCGAGGGGGGACACCCCGGCATAAAGATATCAATCGGAATGACCTCATGCACAGGGAGTACCCGGTCTAACAATTCTGGGACAATTCCTGGCGCATTGGGAAAATGAGGATTTTCGTCGGCAAGTTCGATGTAGCCGCGTTCGAGCACGGGCTTAGCGGTTTTGTCGCCCATCATATTGCGCATGGCAGGCACGTTGGCGGTCACTGCGCAGTCACCAAAGGAAATCAGAGTCTTGGTTTTACGACGAATTTCGAGGGCGAGTTCCAGATTTTCTTCGTTGGCGATCGCCCCTTCGACCAAACACACATCTACCCCGTCGGGATAATTCTTGAGGTCTGTACCGACGGGACTAAACACCACGTCGACTAACCCTGCTAGGTCAATCAAGAACTCGTCCAAATCTAAAAAGGACATATGGCAGCCTGAGCAGCCCGCTAACCAGACCGTGGCAAACTTTATCTTGTCCATTCGTGCTTCTCCCGTGCAGTTGTGAGGAAGGCAAACTTGTCGCGATCGCCTTCTTTTTCTCCCGTCGTTTCGCCCTTGTGGAAAATCGCGCCAGTGGGACAGGCATCCACACACTTACCGCAGGACGTACAGGCATCGACTTCGCCCCAGGGTTGGTCGAGGCCAGCGACGATAAAGCAGGATGCGCCCCGACTCCCGACATCCCAAACATGGGCACCTTCCACTTCATCACAAACGCGAACGCAGCGGGTGCACATGATGCAGCGATTATGGTCAATGCCAAATTGCGAGTGGGAGAGATCGACACCGCGATCGGGGAAGCGATAGGTAAAGCGGGAATGATCCATGCCGACTTCCACGGCGACATCCTGCAATTCGCAGTTACCGTTCGCCACGCAGATGGAGCAGACGTGATTCCCTTCGGCGAAAATTAGTTCTACTGTCATCCGGCGATAGCTCTGCAGCTTCTCCGTTTGGGTGTGAATCACCATGCCTTCTGCCGCTTGTGTGACGCAGGCGGGCAAGAGCTTTGGAGTCCCTTCGGCTTCTACAATGCAGAGGCGACAGGCCCCCACATCGTGGATGCCTTCCATATGGCACAACGTCGGAATGGGTACTCCAGCTTCCTTCGCTGCATCCAAAATAGTCTTGCCCGCCTCAATGGCGATTTCTTTGCCGTCAATTGTGAGGGTATTAACTGCCATAATTCATATCTCCATTGAGGCGGCTACACAGAAACAGGTTTCGGTTCGGCGGTGTGTCCATTCAGATGTGCAGGCTGCACCAGCAGCGACGTGTACTCTTCAGGGAAATACCGCAGGGTGCTGAGGACTGGGTTTGGGGCGGTCATGCCCAAGCCGCAGAGGCTGGTTTCCTGCACCATGTAGGAAAGCTGCTTTAACTGTTCCAGATCGGCTTCAGTGGCCTGCCCCTTGAGAATCTTGGTCAGCAAGCCGTAAAGCTGAACGGTGCCGGTGCGACAGGGCACACATTTACCACAGGTTTCCTCGCGACAGAACTCCATGTAGAAGTGGGCAATTTCTACCATGCTGGTGCTTTGATCCATCACCACCATGCCGCCTGACCCCATCATGGAACCGACTTTTTTCAGCGAGTCGTAGTCTACGGGGGTATCAAGCAAGTCCTTAGGAATACAACCGCCAGAGGGGCCACCCGTTTGTACCGCTTTGACTTCGCCATCAGGGACACCGCCGCCCATTTCTTCCACAATCGTTCTGAGGGTAATGCCCATGGGCACTTCGATGAGGCCGTTATTGCGGATGTTGCCAGTGAGGGCAAAGATTTTGGTGCCTTTGCTGGTTTCCGTGCCGATGCTGGCATACCACTCCGCCCCTTCACCGATGATGTGGGCGATGTTAGCAAAGGATTCCACGTTGTTAATCAGCGTCGGACAGTCGTAAAGCCCTTTCTGGGCTGGGTAAGGGGGGCGGGGTACCGGATTACCGCGTGCTCCTTCAATGGACTGAATCAGTGCGGTTTCTTCGCCACAGACAAACGCACCGGCACCGATGCGAATATCCACTTTGAAATCGAAGGTGGAGTCAAAAATTTGGCTCCCCATCAAGCCATACTTTTTCGCCTGTTTGATGGCCTTTTGTAAGCGCGAAATCGCCAGGGGATATTCCGCCCGTACGTAGATATAGCCATGATCAGCACCGACGGCATAGCCTGCGATCGCCATCCCTTCTAGCACCAAATGGGGATCACTCTCTAGCACGCTGCGATCCATAAACGCGCCAGGATCCCCTTCATCACCATTGCAGATGATGTATTTTTGGCCTTCGGGCATTTTGGCCACGGTGGCCCATTTCAAC
>CAZLYS010000324.1:776-5790 GCA_964563415.1 uncultured Halomicronema sp. | reverse complement strand
ATGTCACTGTATTCTTTGTGTTCTAGTACTTTTGCATCTGCAGCCAACTCAAGTGATGCTCTGAGTTCATTACTCAAGATTTTGCTAAATCCTAAAATCGAGTTCAGTGGGGTGCGTAGTTCATGACTCACATTGGCTAAGAATTCAGTTTTGGCCTTCATTGCGGCTTCTGCAGCTGCGTTGGCTCTAGCGAGTTCTAGTGATTGCTGGCGAGTTTGTTCGAACAACTCAACCTGCTGCAACGCTATCCCAAGCTGGGTCGTAATATGCAGCACGAGATTGGCATCCTCCGTGCTCCAATGGCGTGGGCCACTGTTTTGATAGTTAGCCAGTAAGCCCCACAAGCGGTCACCCAAAAAGATCGGAATCGTCAAATAGGCACGAACTTGCCTTTGGTTAAGTGAGTCGAGATAACAAGGCTCAAAGTTGGCTTGATAGATATCGGCAACGCAACTATAGAGCTTACCTTGGCGATAAGCGCCCCCTTGAGAATCTTGCAAGTAGGTATCTGCTCCAAAAGGTATTGGGGCTCGCCAGTTTTGCACTTGGCAGGTGTCATAACTGACTGTGTTTTCTTCTAAATGGGGCGGGTCGCAATAGATTTGGTTAAGTGGAGTCCAGTCAGACGATACGGATTCGGCGATAAAACTGCCACTCCAGTCAGAGTTAAAGCGGTAGATGACGGTGCGATCGCATCGCAGTAAGCGGCGCAGCTGGTGGGTAACGGTGGCAAAAATATCGTCAATTTGGAGCGTTTGGTGCATCTGATTGATGAGCTGATAGGTGAGGCGCTCGCGGTGCCAGCTGCGCTGTCGCGAGTAGGTCATCTGACAGTTTTCAAGGTGCATCGACAAGGCAGCAGCCCCAGCCGACAGCAGAGTCACTTCAGACTCTTGCCAAGGCGTTGCTACTCGACAGTTATCAAAGCCAATAAAGCCCCAAAGTTGGCTCTCAACGATGAGGGGCAAAATGAGGATAGACAAGATATCTTGCCCGGCTAAAACGGCTTGTTCTGACGCTGGGAAATCACTAACGACACCATTAATCGGTTCCCCATTGGCTAATACTTTGAACCAACGGGGGCAGAAGTCCTCGTATGAGAGGTTTTGGAGTAACGGATTATCGATCTCTGGCGTGATGCCCTCATCACACCATTCCAATTGTTGACTCGTACGGTTAGCGTGGTTTTCAAAAAGATAAGCCCTAGAGGCCAGTGCGGCTTCCCCAAGCTGCTTTAATATCTCTTGGTAAATTGGCCCCAGAGCTTTTAAGGTTGACCGAAAACTTAATTGATTGACCAGACCGTAGGACTCATCTTGCTGGTCAAGGTCGTCGTCGAGAACAAGGGGTCTAGCTGCCAACAGCTGTTGTTGAACCGCCACAATGACATAGAGATAACGCTCTTGTCGCATTAAACGGGTTTCGATGTCCTTGTAATAGGTGATATCCCGCTGAATACAAAATTGCCCGACAATGCGCCCTTGTGGGTCGTACAAGCAAGTGTAGAGGGCTTCGAGGCAGCTTGAAGCATCATGAGCCAGTTGTTGTGCTTCTGCAGTCACATTCATGCTGCCGGTATCAAAAAACCGCTGCCATTCTGATTTTTCAAGCGCTAGATTCTGGGTGGCAAACTCACCTAAGGTTTGGCCCATGATGTCAGCCCGGCTGACGCCACACTGATGGAGAAAGGCGTCGTTGGCTTGGGTGATGTGTTGCCGGGTAAACATCTCTTCGAGAGCAGATACTCGATCAATCGTTTCGTGCCAGGCGATCGGCTCATCGCCCAACATCATCAAAAAGCCGTCTGGCGAGAATTCAAACGCCTGTTCGAGACGTTTAACACTCTCAATTTGGCAGTAATGCTGTAAGAGTTTCCATTTGCTGATGATGCCAGCAAAAGCAGTATCTGAGTTAGCGATCGGTAAAAAATCAACTTGGTGCTGGATAAAGCAGTCCAAACAGGCTTCGAAAGAGAACGGTGCAGCCAAATTAAGAAGCGGCAAGTCGCGTACCATAATTGACTCCAAGCGACTTTCTAATGGATTGGAGTCGGAGTTGAAAGCTTGCAACACTTGGGCAGGAAACACTGCCCCCAGCAACTGTCTATTACCAGTGTGATCGGTTTCAACTACCCAGATTGCCGTGAAATGGGACTGCCTTAAGGCCGCGATCGCCTCTGGTAGTGACGTCTGACGTTGCACCACTACAGGACTATAGTCAATGGCTTTAGACGGGAAGCTGTCTGACATCTCTTTTAGAACACAACAAACCAGATTTTTATCTGGTCAAATGGCACAACTAGCACTCTTACTAATAAGAAGTAGATAAACCAGCATTAGTCGGGGGGAAGGACGTCAAGAATGGTGTTGAACTGAAAGTTTTGAGTCCAATAGCGCAATGCATTGGTCAGGCTTGACTGATGCGCCGGTAGCTCTGTCAGAAGCTGTAAGATTTGCGTATCTGCTCCTTTGAGCGTGGCTTGCCGCATGGATTTGGCCCACTCTGGGGATACCTCCGCGCAAGCTGCGATCGCCTCTTCTAACGACATCAGCTCCATTTCAGAGTCATTGGGAGTGGCCTCAAGTATCCCCTCAGTACTGGTTTCATAGACATATTGAATAGGTAAATGCTGCGCCATCACTTGAAAGATTTGCTCAGCGGTAACAGGCTTGCGCACAAAATCATCACACCCAGCGGCCAAAGCTCGACTCCGCTCATCTTCGAAAACATTAGCCGTGAGACCAATGATGACGGGGTCAGGGGATAACCCAGTCGCCCGAATTAAACGAGTTGATTCATAACCATCCAAACCGGGCATCCGAATATCCATCCAAATCAAATGAGGATGCCACTCTTGGGCGATGGTAATTGCTGACTGACCGTCTTCAACCGCCTTCACCATAAAACCAACCGATTCTAAGATCCGCACTAACAAGAGCTGATTAGCCGACTGGTCGTCGACCACGAGCACCCGGTACGTGGGCTGGCCGGGGGCTAATGTCTTGACCAATTTGGCCGTTGGCGGCAAAGACTCCAACTCAGACGTATCAGCAACAGGTAGAGCTTGAATACAGAAGGAGAAAGTTGATCCTTGCTCAGGAACAGTTTGAACCTGTATTTGGCCTCCCATTAGCTGCACAAACCGCTGACTGATCGAAAGCCCAAGTCCTGTACCCTCCTGAGACCGATGACCGGCGGTGGTTTGAGTAAAGGGGGCGAAGAGTAACTTAAGCTCATCAGAGGCAATCCCGATACCGCTATCCGTGACTGCGAATGAAATCAATATAGGCGGCGATTGTGAAACTATTGTGACGGCATTTGAGGTCGCTACTGGGGCTGTGTCATCGACGTCGTGAGCCATTTTGACAGATAAGGTTACATGCCCCGTTTGCGTAAACTTCACTGCATTACTCAATAAATTGATCAAAACCTGACGAAGTTTGCCTTCATCGGTCTCAATATGCTGGGGTACGCTAGGGTCACAAATGAGCTTTAAAGTAAGCTGTTTAGCCTTTGCTCTTAACTCAAACAGCTCTGTGAGATTATGGAGCAGAGCATGCAGATCAAACGGGTGAGAAACCAGGGAAACTTTGCCCGCCTCGATTTTCGACATTTCTAGTACATCGTTAATCAGAGCTAACAAATGTTCTCCACTGCGATAGACAATGTCTAAATAATCGTGACTCTTAGCATCAATGTTTTGCTCACTCAAAATGAGCTGAGTAAAGCCCAGAATTGAGTTGAGTGGGGTCCGTAGTTCGTGACTGATATTGGCTAAAAACTCACTCTTAGCCCGATTGGCCGCATCGGCACTTTCACGAGCCACTTGGATCGCATTCTCAAAGGTTTGACGCTCTAGCTCAGCCCCTGCGCGTGCAGCAAAAATCTTTAAAATCAGCTCTCGGGTTCGCTCTGGCTGCATCGGGCGATCATCAAGTACCGCTAAGTGCCCAATAACGTCACCGTTAGAGCTCAATAATGGTACGCCAAAATAGCTACAGACGTTCCAATCTTTAAAGGCTTGAAACTGAGGATACAGAGATTGCACTTGATCAGGGTGGAAGACCGTTTCTCCAGTCAAGACTTGGGCGCAAGGAGACCCTGGCAATTCCAATTCATCATTGTCGCCAAACTGGTCATGTTGCCAAAGGGCGCGAAACTTTACACGGGGAGGATTCATACTAACGGTCTGGGTGATTAAGGCATAGCGCACCTGCAAAACGTCAGCGAGATAACGCACTAAAGACCGGAGGAATTGGCTACCAGTTTTGGCTGCAGTCCCTTCAAAAATTAGCCTTAAAGCCTGCTCTTGATGTTTGCGATCGGTAATATCTTCAGCGACTCCAACCACTCGATAAGCTTGGCCAGTCACATCAAAAATCGGGAACGCGCGATCGCGAATCCAACGAATTTTCCTATCGGGGCGCTGAATTCTGTACTCTTCGTCGTAGCTTTGACTCGTTAATTTCTTTTCAGCGATACGCGCAATATCTTGTGGGTGAATAGTTGATTGCCAATGGTGAGCATTTTGCAAAACGGGTTCACAACGTTGCCCCCAAATGGTTTCGTAGGCTGGAGAAACATAGATAAATCGCTGCTCTGCAGGGTCTAAAATCCAAAACACACTATCGATGTGTTCAGCTAGCTGCCGAAACCGGGCTTCGCTTTCTCGGAGGGCTACTTCAGCCTGGTGACGTTGTTGCTCAATTTGATCAGAGCGAATGTATTTGCTGATGCTTTGAGCCATTAGCTCAACAATTTCTTTTTCATGATTGTCAAAGCCGGTACTACGAACTTCTGTCGAAAAGAAACAGAGGGTCCCGTACACTCTTTGATTGATCACAATAGGCGTGCTAATAAAAGACTCTAAGCCAAATGCCTGATAAAAAGGATGCTCCGCTGCTTTCGGAGTGATTCCAAAATGCTTTTGAGTAACTGTTTTTTGGGTGCGAACCGCTTCAGCACAATAGGTGTCGCTAAGGTCACAGACAAACCCTAGCCTAAAGCCTTCTAC
>CAZLYS010000324.1:0-766 GCA_964563415.1 uncultured Halomicronema sp. | reverse complement strand
ATTAAGTCATCTTGTTCGATAGCAGTAATCAGACCACCCGAAAAATTCATGATTTGGCAACCGGTTTTGAGGTAATCTGCTGCCAGCTCCGCAAACGTGTCAAATTGCTTAAGACTGAGGCGATGCAGTTGTTTCAGGTTGCGGCTAAATTTGTCGAGGGCCTGCGAAGACTTTACGAGAGCCTGTTCATCATTTTTGCGGTGAGTAATGTCGCGATATTGCCACAAATGACCTTGCAGAAGATCGCCAGCCATGATCGGAACATAGTCACGCTCCAGAATTCGACCATCAGCTAAGCATAATTCTTCTCCATAAACCGATTGCCTCTCAACCAAGATGGTGTTGATCCGCTCTATAACTTCGTGAGGGGAAGCAAACAGACCCATACTTTGAGTCGCGATGGTAGCACAATCAAGCCCCACCAGATCAGTGGGGGTAAGAGCAATACCAAACAAATCGCAAAATTCCTGATTTGCCAGAGCAATTTTGCGCTGCTCATTTTCCACCAAAATACCCGCTCGGAGATTGCGGATGAGACTCGATAAGCGAGAAGTTGTACGACTAAGGTAGTCTTCAGTCGATTTTCGCCCAGTCACATCGCGGCAAACACCAATCAAACCCAAAAGCTCGCCGTCTGCACTTTGCACCGGCACTTTATGGGTGTCAAGAAATCGCCGTTCTTGGTTAGGAAAGGTCGCGATTTCCTCATGACGCAGGGGTGCACCTGAAGACAATACTTGCTGGTCTTTGGTACGAATGTGCTCAG
>CAZLYS010000323.1:0-5799 GCA_964563415.1 uncultured Halomicronema sp. | reverse complement strand
CTTGCTCTCGGTGGCCGATCACTGTTTCCGCAGTGTGGACTACATCAATGTCATCGTGTCGGATAAGCAGAAGCACTTGCAATTCCTGCCGATGGATGAAGCTGTGCAGCATTGTACAAAGGGCGTTGGCATTTGGGATTGGGCGAGCAATGATGACTGCGGCACTGAACCCGATATCCCCGATGTGGTGATGGCTTCCTGCGGCGACATTCCCACGATGGAATCTTTGGCTGCTACTGCCATTTTGCGAGAAGAGTTCCCCTATCTCAAAGTGCGTTTTGTCAACGTTGTGGATCTGTTCAAGTTGGTGTCAGCAGGGGAGCACCCCCACGGCATGAATGATTGGGATTTCAACTCGCTCTTTACGACTGATAAGCCCGTGATCTTTAACTTCCATGGCTATCCCTGGCTCATTCATAAGCTGGTCTATCGGCGGGCCAATCAAGAGCGCATTCATGTGCGCGGCTATAAGGAGGAAGGTAATATCAACACTCCCTTAGAGCTAGCGATTCGTAACCAGATTGATCGCTTCAACCTGGTGATTGACGTGATTGATCGGGTGCCCAAGCTGGGATCCGCGGCGGCCCACGTCAAAGAGCGGATGAAGAACAAGATCATCGAATGTCTCAACTATGCCTTTGAAGAAGGGAAGGACATTGATGAAGTTGTGAACTGGAAGTGGCCTTACAAGGGTAATGATTTCTGCCAGTAGGCCTATCCATTGATTTTCAGTTCCTGCATGGAGGCGCTACCGATCGCGTCTCCATAACCGATGCCTCATCACTTCCCACACCATTCCACTCAATTCCCTATTCAGGAGCAGCAGCCCCATGAGTACTGCAATCAAAACGATTCATGCGCGAGAAATTTTGGATTCTCGCGGGAATCCCACGGTAGAAGTCGATGTCATCCTGGAAGATGGCAGTCTAGGCAGAGCGGCTGTCCCCTCGGGAGCGTCGACCGGCATCCGAGAAGCGAACGAGTTGCGCGATGGCGATAAGGCCCGCTATGGCGGCAAAGGCGTGCTCAAAGCCGTTGCCAATGTCAACGGGGAAATTGCCTCTGCCCTCATCGATATGGACGCCACTGACCAGTCCGGCATCGATACCAAAATGCTGAAACTGGACGGCACCGAAAATAAAGCCAAGTTTGGCGCGAACGCGATTCTCGGTGTCTCAATGGCCGTGGCGCGGGCGGCAGCGCTATCCCAAAAGCAGCCGCTTTATGCTTACCTAAGCCCTGGCAGCGCTACCTTGTTGCCAGTGCCCTGCTTCAACATCATCAATGGCGGTGCCCATGCCGACAGCACAGTGGACTTTCAAGAGTTCATGATTTCCCCGGTGGGCGCAGCCACATTTTCAGAAGCGTTGCAGATGGGGGCCGAGGTGTATCACGCCCTCAAGTCCACATTAAAGAAGAAGGGCTACAGCACTGGGGTTGGCGATGAAGGTGGCTTTGCGCCTGACCTCAAGTCAAACGTGGAAGCGATCGAGGTCATTCTCGAAGGAATTGAGAACGCCGGACTAAAGCCGGGAGAGCAAGTGGCGATCTCCCTTGATCCAGCCACCAGCGAGCTATATCAAGAAGACGGTACCTACCTGTTCTACAAGTCTGACCAAAGCAAAAAGACCGCCGCCGAAATGGTGGATTTATGGGAAAGCTGGCTCAATCAGTACCCCATCATTTCTTTAGAAGATGGCTTGGGCGAGCAAGATTGGGCGGGTTGGCAATTACTGACCCAGCGGTTGGGCGATCGCTTGCAGCTAGTCGGCGACGACGCCTTTGTCACAAATCCCAAAATCATCAAACAGGCGATCGCTGATCAAGTCGGTAACTCGACGTTGATCAAAGTCAATCAGATTGGTTCAATCACCGAGACCTTAGAAGCCATTAAGCTCTCACATGACAATGGCTATACCTGTATGGTGAGCCACCGCTCTGGTGAGACCCCGGATGATTTTATTGCCGATTTGGTGGTAGCGATGGAAACGGGGCAAATCAAATCTGGGGCACCCTGCCGCGGTGAGCGGTTGGCGAAATACAATCAACTGCTCCGCATCGAAGAAGAACTTGGCGCTCAAGCGCGTTATATCGGGCTCGCGGCCTTTAAGGGCAAGCAACTGGTGGCGTGATGAGAACCGGTCGGGTGGGCCATGCTCACCCGATTCAGCGATTCAACAAAAAGAGCATTGCAACTGAGGTTTATGCATGAATGCCGTTGAACTTTGGCAACGCTATGAAGATTGGCTGTATTACCACGAGGGGCTAGACCTATACGTCGATATCAGTCGAATGGGGTTTGATGACGCCTTTGTCAATCGCTTACAGTCGAAATTTGAGAAGGCCTTTGCGGATATGGCAGCGTTAGAGGGTGGGGCGATCGCCAACCCTGACGAAGGTCGTATGGTGGGTCACTACTGGCTGCGCGATCCCGACTTGGCACCTGACGGTTTAGGGGAAGAAGTCACCACCGTTCTCAACGACATTGAAGCGTTTGTGCAAGGCGTGCATGCGGGCACCATCAAACCGGCTGAAGCCGATAAGTTCACCAGCATTCTCTCCGTGGGGATTGGCGGTTCAGCCCTGGGTCCAGAGTTTGTCTCTGAAGCGCTGGCCCCCATCAACCCCATGATGGCTATCTATTTCATGGACAACACTGACCCCGCCGGTCTCGATCTAGTGCTGGATCGTTTGGGCGATGACCTCAAAAGTACGCTGGTGCTGATCACCAGTAAGTCTGGCGGCACCCCAGAAACCCGCAACGGCATGTTGGAAGTGAAGCACCGCTTTGAAGAAATGGGGCTGGATTTTCCGTCTCACGCGGTGGCGATCACGATGATCGGCAGCAAGATGGACGAGCTAGAGCGCATGGAAGGGTGGCTCGCGGAGTTTCCCATGTTTGACTGGGTGGGCGGTCGCACGTCGGAAATGTCGGCGGTAGGGTTGCTATCAGCCTCTTTGCTGGGCATTGATATCCGCTCCATGCTGCAAGGGGCGAAAGAAATGGATGCGGCGACCCGCGTCCCTGAGCTCAAAAATAATCCGGCCGCATTGCTCGCCTTGGCTTGGTATTACACCGGTAACGGCAAGGGTGAAAAAGACATGGTGGTGCTGCCTTACAAAGACAGCCTGCTGCTGTTTTCGCGTTACTTGCAGCAGTTAGTTATGGAATCCCTGGGCAAAGAAAAAGACCTCGACGGTAATGTGGTGCATCAGGGCATCGCGGTCTATGGCAATAAAGGCTCCACTGACCAACACGCTTATGTCCAACAATTGCGCGAAGGGGTGCCGAACTTTTTTGCCACCTTTATTGAAGTGCTGAAAGATCGCGAGGGTAAATCCATTGAAGTGGAACCCGATGCGACGTCCGGTGACTTTCTCAATGGCTTTTTGCAGGGCACCCGCGCAGCGCTCTATGACAACCAACGAGAGTCCATCACGATTACGGTCAACGCAGTGACGCCGAAAATGGTCGGTGCGCTGATTGCGCTGTACGAACGGGCAGTTGGCTTGTATGCCTCGTTAGTGAATATCAACGCGTACCACCAACCCGGTGTCGAAGCGGGCAAGAAGGCGGCGGCATCTGTCATTGACTTGCAACGTCAAGTCTTAAGTGTGGTAAAGGCAGTTGACCAACCGCTGCCACTGGTGACCGTGGCCGAAAAAGCAGGGGCAGCTGACCAAGTCGAAGCGGTTTACAAAATCTTGCGCCATTTAGCGGCGAACGATCGCGGCATTACGCTGCAGGGCGATCGCCGTCAGCCATCTCAACTCACAATTCTCAGCCAGTAAAGACACCTAAAAGCGTTCAAGTCTTAAATTTTGAACGTTGATTTCAGGTCTCACTCAAAATCTGAGGCTTAATGCACATAACGATGTTGTTTGAATACCTCTGAGGAAATCACTCTATGGTTGCTGCCGACCCCTTAGCCAATTGTCCGATTACGATCGAGGACGATCGCACCGGCCTCAGCGTAGAAACCCTACGCCGAGCCCTCGCCGATCACCTGTATTTCATTCAGGGCAAACTACCAGAATATGCTTCCCTTAATGATTTTTACCTGTCGCTTTCCTTTGTCGTGCGCGATCGCTTAATGCCGCGCTGGCTGTACTCCAAAAAGAACTACCTAAAACCTGAAACGCGCATTGTTTCTTACCTCTCAGCAGAATTTTTGCTCGGTCCCCACCTGGAGAACAACCTGATCAATCTGGGCATTAAGGATGCGGTCCAACAAGCTGTAGAGTCTTCCAACCTCGACTACGATGCGCTCGTCCGTCAAGAAGAGGAACCCGGCTTAGGCAACGGTGGTTTGGGACGATTGGCTGCCTGCTATATGGATTCTCTATCCAGTCTAGAAATTCCGGCTTTGGGCTACGGTATTCGTTATGAGTTCGGCATCTTTGACCAAGACATTCGCGATGGTTGGCAGGTCGAAAAAACGGATAAGTGGCTCCAGTATGGCAACCCTTGGGAGATTCCTCGCCCCAGCTTTGCCGTGACGGTCAAGTTCGGCGGTCATACCGAGCCCTATGTAGATAACGAAGGGCAATATCGTGTGCGTTGGGTGCCCGACCAAATCGTCAAGGGCATTCCCCACGACACACCTATTTCCGGCTATCAGGTCAACACCGTTAATACCCTCCGTCTGTGGAAATCGGAAGCCCCTGAGTCCTTTGACTTCCAGGTCTTTAACGTCGGGGATTATTACGGTGCCGTCGATCAAAAGATCGTGTCTGAAAACATCAGCAAGGTACTGTACCCCAATGACGAGCAAGTCCAGGGTAAAGAGCTGCGGTTAATGCAGCAGTTCTTCTTTGTGTCCTGTGCCTTACAAGACATGATCCGCATTCACCTGACCAGTGGTCGCCGCCTCGATACCTTCCATGAGAAGTTTGCGGTGCAGCTGAACGATACTCACCCAGCCATTGGGGTAGCGGAACTCATGCGCTTGCTGATCGATGAGCATTACATGCAGTGGGATGTGGCTTGGGAAGTCACCCATCAGACGTTTGCCTTCACAAACCATACACTGCTGCCCGAAGCCCTAGAGAAATGGTCAGTTGACCTCTTTGGCCGCATTTTGCCCCGCCACCTAGAACTGATCTATGAAATCAATCGGCGCTTTCTGGATCAGGTGCGACTGCGATTTATGGGCGATGAATCACGCATTAGCCAGCTTTCACTGATTGATGAAAGTGGCAGCCGCTCGGTGCGCATGGCCAATCTGGCCTGTGTCGGCAGCTATTCCATCAATGGGGTCGCAGCGCTGCATACAGAATTGGTGAAAACCACCATTCTCAAAGACTTCTATGACTTGTCGCCCGAGAAGTTTAATAACAAGACCAACGGCGTCACCCCTCGTCGCTGGATGGTGCAAAGCAACCCCCGTTTGGTGAACTTAATCACCAGCAAAATTGACGATAGCTGGATCAAGCATCTAGACCACCTCCGCGGGTTAGAAGGGTCTGCCGAGGATGCGGGTTTCCGCCATGAATGGCGACAGATTAAGCTCGCCATAAAGCGTGATCTCGCGACTCATATTCGCACTCGCACCGGCATTGTGGTGAATCCTGAATCGATGTTCGATGTTCAAGTCAAGCGCATTCATGAATATAAGCGTCAGCACCTCAATGTGTTGCATATCATCACTCTCTATAACCGGTTAAAGGCAAACCCGAACGCTGACGTGACGCCACGGACCTTTATTTTTGGTGGTAAAGCGGCACCAGGTTATGCCATGGCGAAACTGATGATTAAGTTCATCACCTCAGTGGGTGATGTGGTGAATAACGATCCAG
>CAZLYS010000322.1:4490-5809 GCA_964563415.1 uncultured Halomicronema sp. | reverse complement strand
ACCATCCTGGTTTCGATCAAAAATGGCGGCGGCATCCGCGATGATATTGGTCGAGTGGTTGTACCCGCAGGCGGCACGGGTGAACCGGTCGAGCTCCCTAATGAAGCGATTCCTGGCGTGAAGCCCGAGGGTGGCATCTCTGAAACCGATATTGCTAACACCCTGCGCTTCAACAACGGCTTGACAGTGCTCGACATCACCCGTGAAGGATTGGTCGCGGTGCTAGAGCATGGCATTGCCGCCAGCAGTTTGGACGACGGCAACACCCAGGGCCGCTTCCCTCAAGTCGCCGGGGTCGAGTTCAGTTTTGATTTGACCTCACCGCCCAACGATCGCATCCAGTCCGCCGCGATTAAAGATGAAGACGGCACCATTCTGGACATTTTGGTTCAGAATGGTGAATTGGTCGGTGACCCCGATGAAACGGTGCGCATCGTGACGCTGGGCTTTTTGGCCAATGAGCGCACCGATGATTTGGGGAATCCGACTGGCGTGGGTGGCGATGGCTATCCCTTCCCGCAGTTTGGCACCAACTACCAGAACTTAGAGCAGGAAGAAGATGCCCCGCGCACCGGCGAAGCCACCTTTGCCCCCGATGGCTCTGAGCAGGACGCCCTAGCCGAGTACCTGTTTGACAACTTCCTCGAGACGCCGTTCGACGAAGCCGATACCGGACGCGACGAAGACATGCGTCTGCAAAATCTGGCATTCCGAGAAGATACAGTCTTGGGCGATAGCGGCGACGGCGGTACTGGCGGCGGTACCCCGCCTGAAGAAGGCCCGCTCAGCGTGCTAGGCACCTTTGAAACCGGTGTCTTTGATGACGGGGCTGCCGAGATTAACGCCTACGACTCTGACAGTCAGCGCTTGTTTGTCGTTAACTCCAACTCCGTCACGATCGACATTCTCGACCTGAGTGACCCCACCAACCCCACCAAAATCGGTGAAATTGACGCGACCGAGTTTGGTGCTGGGGCCAACAGCGTTGCGGTGAAGGATGGCATCGTTGCGGTAGCGATCGAGAACGAAACCGTCACTGATAACGGTGAGGTCGTTTTCTTCGACGCGGAGGGTGAGTTCCTCGGTGAGGTCGAGGTCGGTGCTCTGCCCGACATGGTGACCTTTACGCCCGACGGCACTAAGGTGTTGGTGGCTAACGAAGGCGAACCAGATGATGGCGTTGATCCTGAAGGCTCGATCAGCATCATTGACCTCAGCAACGGGGTCGAAAACGCCACCGTTGAGACGGCTGACTTCACCGCTTTCGACGGTCAAGAAGACGCCCTGGCCGGACGGCGACTCGGGCTTCAAACTCGCTC
>CAZLYS010000322.1:0-4480 GCA_964563415.1 uncultured Halomicronema sp. | reverse complement strand
GAGCTGAGGGTGTGCGCATCTTCCCCGATGCGACCTTCTCTCAAGACGCGGAGCCCGAATACATCGCGGTCTCTCCCGATGGCACTCAGGCCTTCGTCAGCCTGCAGGAAAACAATGCCGTGGCCGTGGTCGACATTGCGAACCAAGTGGTCACCGACATCATTGGTCTGGGTGTCAAAGACCATAGCGTAGAAGGTAACGGCATCGATGCGAGCGATCGCGACGACGCCATCAATATCGAAACCTATCCGGTGTTTGGTCTGTTCATGCCGGATGCGATCGCGAGCTACGAATTCGACGGCGTCAACTACTTTGTGACCGCCAACGAAGGCGACGCTCGCGACGAAGATGCTCGAGTTGAAGACCTCGATCTAGATCCCACAGCTTTCCCCAATGCGGCTGAACTGCAGCTAGAAGAAAACTTGGGTCGTCTGGAAGTATCTACCATCGACGGTGACACGGATGGCGATGGCGATTTTGATGAGCTCTATGCTTACGGCGCTCGTTCTTTCACCATCTTTGATGCTGAGGGCAACCTCATCTTCGACAGTGGCGATGATTTCGAGCAGATCACTGCTGAACTGATTCCCGAGTTCTTCAACTCCACTAACGACGAAAACGGCTCGTTCGACAGCCGCAGCGATGCTAAAGGCCCTGAGCCCGAAGGTGTGGTCATCGGTGAAGTCGATGGCCGCACCTTTGCCTTTATTGGCCTAGAGCGCGTTGGCGGCATCATGGTGTACGACATTACAAACCCTGCTGAAGCCAGCTTTGTTGACTACCTCAACAACCGCAACTTTGACGTGGAAGCGGAGTTGGCCGATGGCAGCACCAATCCTGCAGTGGGTGACCTTGGTCCTGAAGGCTTGACCTTCATTTCGGCAGAGGACAGCCCCACTGGTGAAGCGCTGTTAGCAGTTTCGAACGAAGTAAGTGGCACCACCACCCTCTACGAATTCGATGCTCCCAGCGAAACGGATGGTCAAGTCACCTTTGAGATCGCCGCTGGCGAACAAATCAGCATCAATGGTTTTGGGGGTATCGGTCTCGGGGCTCGGCCGACGGCTGAGACCATCGCAGAAGTTGATACGCTCCAATTCAGCGATGCTGGGTTTACGGCGGCAAACTTGCAGCTTACCCAGAATGGTGATGACTTAGAAATCTCCTTCCTGGGGGATGAGTCCGGGACGCTAGTGACCCTGACGGACTTTGCCCTCAACCAGCTGGATAATCTGCGTCAGCAGACTGGCGGCAACGTTGATCTGGGCAACATCATCTTCGGTGATGAGACCCAATTTGAAGACAGCTACGATGTCTTCAACGATGACCCCACTCAGAGCTTCTTGTGGAATGAGAATAGTGTCACCTTCCTGACCGACGATGACAATGAAGTTCATGGCCTGAGTGGCTCGGACGATGTCATCAACGCATTAGGGGGTAACGATATTGTGCGGGGTCTCAGCGGTGATGACACTCTGCGCGGTGGTGCTGGTGATGACCTCCTAGAAGGTGGCCTCGGCGACGATCTCCTTACTGGTGGCAGTGGTCAAGACACTTTCGTTCTCAACTCAGGAGAAGGGGTGGATACCATCACTGACTTTGAGCTCAGCGTTGACCAGATTATGTTGGGTAATCTGAGCGCTGACGAAGTGCGGTTATTTGAAACCTCCACTGATACTTTGGTGTTGGCGAAAGATACCAACGAAGCACTGGGCGTGATTGCCGGTGTACAGGGTCTTGACAGCAGTATCTTTGCTTAAGTCAACCGTGAACTAGGCATCCGGGAAGAAAAGCTGTCCTTCCCGGATGTGTTTAGTGATTTGGTTGAGTCAAGTTTTCCGGGTGTTTACACAACTTTTGAGCGTTCTGGAAATGCCCGGGCTTTACTCAACTCGGCAGTTTGCCTATGTGAGCTGCTACAGCTAATTACTTTTTTCATCGAATTGAATAATTATTGATCTCCGGAGCATACAACAGAATGGCTACGACACTTTCTGCTGGCGATATTGCCATCATTGGCTTTAATTTCGATAACCCCGACGAATTTGCTTTTGTTCCCCTAGTGGATCTAGGTGCTGGCACGGAAATCAACTTTACCGATAACGGCTGGCAAGCAGCTGGCACCTTCAGAGCTACTGAAGGGACGTTTACCTGGACGGCACCCACTGATATTGATGCTGGCACAGTGATTAATCCCACTGTCAGTAGCATTGCATTCTCAGCTTCTGGCGACCAAATTATTGCCTACCAGGGAGATGCAAGCAATCCTACCTTCATCTATGCCCTCAACAGCGAAGGCAATCCCGGTGTTTGGCAATCTGATTCTACTAGCTCCAACACCTCTGCTTTGCCTACAGGCCTGGTCAATAGCGAAACTGCAGTTGCTTTGAACGAAATTGATAACGCTATTTATACAGGCACCACTTCTGGCACAAAAGCAGAACTGCTAGCGGCCATCAGTGATAACTCTAATTGGTCTGGAAGCAATAGTGACAGACAAGCCATCTCCATCAATGCCTTCACTGTTACTAACGCAGGCGGAGATGACTCTCCTGATGTCCAAATCAACGAGCTGCGGATTTCTTCCCCTGGCGCCTCTGATGACGACAGCAACTTTGTTGAAATCTTCGGCGCAGAAAACACCTCCCTCGATGGGGTATCCGTGGTGGTGCTCTCCGGTGAGTTCAACCCCGGCTTGGTCAACTTTGCCTTTGACCTGAGCGGCCTGACTATCGATGAAGATGGCTTCCTGCTGGTAGCGAACCCCGGCATTGGCAATGAGATTTCTCAAGCTGTGACCGAAGCCAACGACCTCTTAACAGAGTTTGACTTCTTCGGCTCTCCGTCCACCTTCCTGCTGGTCGATAACTTCACGGGTGTCCAGGGAGATGACCTGGATGCCAACGATGACGGTGTTCTCGATAGTGATATCGGTACCGTTATCGACTCTGTGGCTCTCAGCAACGGCGCTGGCGATCCCGACCAGAACTATAGTGAGACCGTTGTTGCCACCACTGGCACCTTCCCTCCGGCTGGCGTTGGCCGCAATGTAGATGGCACCGGCGACTTCCAGGAGCTGGCGTTTAGCGACTTCTCTTCGGATACGCCAGGATTCTCCAACGAGGTGCCCCCGCCGCCAACTGAAATCACCCGAATTTCTGAGATTCAGGGCGCGAGCCATGTGTCTCCCTTTGTGCTGGGTGAGAACCAAACCGTGGCAGACTTCTTCGCCAACCTGCCTGCTGACACCTTCAACATCACTGGCGACGCGGTGACCACCCAGGGCATCGTCACCGCAGTTGACAGCAACGGCTTCTACATCCAGGAGCCCAACGGTGGTGACGGGGATGTCGCTACCTCCGATGCTATTTTTGTTTTCACGTCCACTGCACCTGGCGTCAGCGTTGGCCAGTCGGTTCAGGTGTCTGGTACGGTAGCTGAGTTCTTCCCAGGCGATACCGACACGCGCAACCTGCCACTAACGCAGATTACGGGTGGCCCGGAAGTGACCGTTCTCAGCGAGTCTCTGGGCACGGTTGAGACGACTATTCTCGGCAGCAACGGCCGCGTGCTTCCCAACAGCAACATCGACGACGATGCCTTTGCCTCCTACGACGCAACTACCGATGGTATCGACTTCTTCGAGTCTTTGGAAGGCATGTTGGTGACTGCAGAAGATTTAGTTGCGGTTGCGGGCACTAACCGTTTTGGTGAAATCTTTGCTGTGGCGAACCAGGGTGCCAATGCCACTGGTATTAGCGATCGCGGCACACTCAATATCAGCCCCGATGATTTCAACCCGGAAAAGATTCAAATCGACGAAGACTCTGGGGTCTTCGACTTCGATTTTCCAGGCGTCAATGTGGGTGACAGTTTGGGTGATGTAACCGGGGTCGTCAGCTACAGCTTTGGCAACTTCGAGATTTTGCCGACTGAAGATTTTACTAGCAACATTACATCAGCTGGATTACAGCTCGAAGTCAGCACAATTGTTGGTGACGGAGATACGTTGACGGTCGCTAGCTATAACGTTCTGAACCTTGACCCTATTGTCGAAGTGCAGGAAAGAACCAACAATGGCGAAGCCCGCAACGTTGATGATGACTTAGGTGATGGTCGATTTGATGCGATCGCTGACCAAATCGTCAACAATTTGAACACGCCAGACATCATCGGCCTGCAAGAAGTGCAGGACAACACAGGTGGTGAAATTGACGACGGCGTTATCTCTGCCGACCAGACACTGCAGTTGCTCATCGACAAAATCGTTGACGCAGGCGGGCCAGAGTATGCGTTTATTGACAACACCTTCATTACTGACCAAGCCAGTGGTGGTCAGCCTGGTGGCAACATTCGTACGGCCTTTTTGTACAATCCTGAGCGAGTTGATTTAGTAGAAGGATCGGTACAAACCATTAATGGTCAAGGATCAGGTGAAGCGTTTGAAGGTGCTCGTCTGCCGCTGGTTGCCGACTTTGAG
>CAZLYS010000321.1:0-5814 GCA_964563415.1 uncultured Halomicronema sp. | reverse complement strand
AAGCCCTACTTAAGGCCAAATTTTTTCGGCTCGTCTAACGTCCGAGAGAGCGGCGGAAATTGAAGAAACGACGCAAGATATTTTGCAAACCAGTATTGGTGGCATACGTTTGCTTAGTGAGTTGCAGCGCCGTTTTACTGTTGATTTCTGCCAAGGTCGGGTAAACGTGAATAATCGACTTGAGTGCTCCGACCTTAAGTTTGTAGCTCATAGCGAGGACGACTTCGTGAATCAGTTCTCCTGCTGCAGGGCCAACAATGTGAGCGCCTAAAATCTCTCCATTTTTCCGAGTAATAAATTTGGCAAAACCAATGCCCGCGCCCTCAGCTAGAGCACGATCGACATGATCAAAGTCATGCCGCAATACCATCAAATCATCACCATAACGCTTACGGGCTTGTTCTTCCGTGAGACCGACTCGGGCTAATTCGGGCTCGGTAAAGGTAGCCCAGGGAATGACGCGATAATCTGCCTTTTTCGTGGGAAAAACCAGCGCATTTTGCATCGCTACGGCTCCTTCGTAGCCAGCGACGTGGGTGAACTGATAGCCGCCGATGACGTCTCCTGCTGCGTAGATTTTGGGATTGGTCGTTTGCAATTTGGCATTGACTAGAACGCCCTCTTTGCCTACATCGACTCCTGCAGCTTGCAGGTTGAGGGTTTCGATATTGGGCACGCGACCCGCAGCAACTAAGATTTCATCAACAGCAATGCGATCGCCAGCCTTAGTCACAATGACCTTTTGCCCATTTTCCACCACTACTTCCTGAGCCCGAGTCTCCGTCAAGACCTTGATACCTTCGGCTTCCATTTGAGCCTGCACAACTTGCGCTGCTTCCGGTTCCTCTTTCGGCAAAATATGATCCCGACTGGCAATCATCGTGACCTGACTGCCCAATCGAGCAAACGCCTGCCCCAGCTCACAGCCAATCGGGCCAGCCCCAATCACGGCTAAAGCATTTGGGCGCTGTTCAACATTAAACACATTGACATTAGTCAGGTAGCCCGCCTCTTTGAGGCCGGTAATCGGCGGTAAGCCGGGTCGACCTCCCGTCGCAATTAGATAAGCCCGAGCTTTCAGTTGGCGACCATTGACTGCAAATGTTTGGCGATCGGTAAAGTGGCCTTCACCGTAAATGACCTCTACCCCTAAGGATTCAAAGCGTTCGGTTGAGTCATGAACTTGAATGGTATCAATCACCCGATGGACATGGCCTAAAGCCTCACGGATGCGAATATCGTGAATAGTTGCTTCGATGCCGTAGATGGCCGCATTTTTCACATCATGAGCCACTCGTGCTGCATGAATCAGCGATTTACTGGGGACACAACCATAATGCAAACAGTCGCCCCCTAGGCGGGGTTCTTTTTCAATCAGAGCAACTTTAGCGTTAAGCTGTGCCCCAGCACTGGCTGCGACCAACCCAGCAGACCCACCGCCGATAACCACCAGATCATAATCAACAGCCATCTACTTTCCCCTGCTTCTTCTATCTTTAACTTGTAAGCCTATTCAGATTGTTCTTGACCTAACTGAGTCGGAGCTGAGAAGAATGTTTAGAATTACCTAGCCGTTTAGAGTCATCGCTGGCATCAAGGTTCACCACAACTCACCTTCTTAAGATCGCTCACAGCAGATTTATCGTGCCCTGCGTCTGCATTAAGACATCGCTGCCCATCTTCTGAAATATGACAGAAACCCTAAAACTAGCTGTGAATGGCACTCTGATGCGCGGCCTAGCGCTGAATCCTAATTTGCTGAATGTTGGTGCCACATTTGACTGTGAAACCCAAACCGAGCCGGCTTATCGATTGTGGACCATTAATGATCAGTACCCAGCCATGATTCGAGTCGCCACGGGGGGTAGCGCGATCGCAGTTGAAGTCTGGCATGTGCCCCTGGCAGGCCTCGGCATCGTACTAGGCCAAGAACCACCCGGATTAGCGATCGGCAAGGTAAAACTGTCGAATGGTGAGATTGTCTTAGGCGTCATTGGCGAACCATTGACGGTAGAGGGCCAGACGGAAATCACCGAATTTGGTGGCTGGCGGGCTTATCAAGGGTCTCTAAGTTAATGCGCACCCGCGACACTTTGGCTCACGGTTGTGTAGCGAACGCTTTAACAACTCCTACATTCTGGATAGACAATTCGGCGTTGGCTCTAGTGCAGCGTCAATATTAAAAATGTGGGTTGTGCGTAGGTTGGGTAGAACGAAGTGAAAACCAACAGCGAAAAGGGTTGTGTTGGGTTACGCCGGGAGCTAACCCAACCTACAAATTGAAAACTGACAGATCACTAGCCCAGTGCTTTACTTATTGGAAATACGCATACAGCAAGCCGCAGTTTGATCAGGTTGCCCTAAATTGTTACAGCCGCTTTCTGGCAGGCATTTCCATTCCACATTCCGACCTCCGCATTCCGCATTCTGCTATACCCGCTAAGGTGTCTTCATCAGAGCTGCAGTCAACCACTTCGACACTCTAGGTATTCAAACGACTCCGCTAACTGGCAACATCACTCAAAAACTCATGGCCCTCTATTTTTATTGCGTTTTATTAAAACGGTAGCGATCGCTACCGTTTTGACGGCAGTCTTTAAATGTAAGCAGCTGAGTTGCAAAACAGTATTCGCCTCTCGTAGGCGTTCTCAAGATCAGGCTCAGATGTTGGATGTGTAAGGTTTAAGCCAAAGCGAGTTCCTGCTATGAAATACAACGCTCAAGAACGCAAACGGTTGCAACAACAAAAAATTAGTGAGTTACGCCACCAGTTGCGCTACACCAATGACTATCGAGAGCGCGATTACATTGCCATGCAGATTGATGCTATTCGCCGTTATGGTTGAGTACATAGTCCCAAAATCCCACAACTTATCAGGGTGAGTTGCAGCGATCGCCACAAAATCCCCGTCCCGGCAATGGCACATTAACCATGTTCCTAACATTTGCTTGATGAGGTGGCCATGAGTGGACTTGGTGGACTGAACAAAACCCCCAACGGAGTCGTATTGGGGATGGTGCAGGCACAACTGCCCAATGTGATCACTCCTGACGACCTAGCCGCCCAAACCCAACGCATTGTCGAGATGGTTGGCAAAGCTCGCCGCAATATGCCCACCATGGACTTGGTCGTCTTCCCCGAGTATTCGCTGCATGGCCTCTCGATGGATACCAACCCCGACATCATGTGTCGGTTAGATGGCCCCGAAGTCGCCGCCTTGCGCCAAGCCTGCATTGACAACGCCATTTGGGGCTGTTTTTCCATCATGGAATTCAATCCCAAGGGCAACCCTTACAACAGTGGCTTAATCATTGACGACAAAGGGGAACTAAAGCTTTATTACCGAAAGCTGCATCCTTGGGTACCAGTGGAGCCTTGGGAACCGGGAAACATTGGCATTCCTGTCTGCGAAGGCCCCAACGGCAGCACTCTAGCGCTGATCATTTGCCACGACGGGATGTTCCCCGAAATGGCCCGGGAATGTGCCTACAAGGGTGCCGAAATCATGATTCGCACGGCGGGTTATACAGCGCCGATTCGCCATTCTTGGCGGGTGACGAATCAGGCCAATGCCTTTAGTAACCTGATGGTGACGGCTTCGGTCTGCATGTGCGGCACCGACGGTACCTTTGATTCCATGGGTGAGGGCATGATCGTCAATTTCGACGGCGAACCTTTGGTGATGGGCAGCCATCGCCCCGATGAAATCATCACCGCCGAAGTGCGCCCCGACTTAGTGCGCGAAGCTCGCAAGTATTGGAGCGTCGAGAACAACATCTATCAATTCGGCCATCGGGGCTATGTGGCGGTCAAAGGTGGCGCCCAAGATTGCCCCTACACCTATATGAAAGATATGGTGGACGGCAACTATCGCCTCCCTTGGGAAGATGAGGTCGTGTACACCGATGGTACGTCTTGCGGCTTTGAGTCTCCGACACGAGAGTATCAAGGGGAAGAAATGCCGACTTTGCCAAGCGAGGTCTAACACCCTCGCATCAGGAGCGATCGCGCTTACGCCAGCCCTACCCGTTCTTCAAGGTATCCGGTTTTCCCAACTAGGGCAGGACGGTACCGCTACAGTAGGATTGGATAGGCGCTCTAAGGTGTTTTGTGTTCATCAGCGTTGTCATTCCGACCTACAACCGCAAACCGATTTTAGAAAAGTGTCTGCGGGCCATGGAGCAGCAACAATTGCCTGCCGATAGCCCAGTTGAGGGGTACGAAATCGTAATTGTGGATGATGGATCCACTGATGGTACAGTGGCATGGCTGCAAGAGCAGGCAGCAGAATTTCCCCATGTGCGCTTGTTTGAACAAGATCACAAAGGCCCCGCGATCGCCCGCAACTTTGGCGTTACTGAAGCCCAAGGCGACACGATTATCTTTATCGACAGTGACCTGGTAGTGCTGCCCGATTTTTTGCAGCATCACGGCACGGCACTGAAACAGGCCTATCAGGAAAAGGGCAGCGATCGCGTCTTTACCTATGGTCGCGTCGTGAACACCTGTAACTTTGAAGACCCGACGTCAGAGCCCTTCAAAGTTACGGACTATTCCCAAGCATTTTTTGCGACGGGTAATGTCGCGATCGCGCGTCACTGGCTGGAGGAAGCGGGTCTCTTTGATACCCAGTTTCAACTTTACGGTTGGGAAGATCTAGAACTCGGCGTACGGCTCAAGCAACTCGGCTTATCGCTGGTAAAAGTGCCTGCGGCAGTAGGCTATCACTGGCATCCCCCCTTCTCGCTAGAGCAAGTCCCGCGCCTGATTGATCAAGAAATTCAGCGGGGGCGGATGGGTGTCCTGTTTTATCAAAAGCACCCGACTTGGAACGTGCGGATGATGATTCAGATGACCTGGCTACACCGGATTTTGTGGGGTCTATTGTCTTTGGGGGGCACCCTCAATGAGAAAACCCTAGCGCCCCTACTGCAATGGCTCATTGACACCGGACGCCCACAATTGGCATTGGAAATCGCTCGAGTTTTCCTCAATTGGTACAACGTACAGGGAGTGTACGCCGCCTATGCTGAAAGGGAACGACAAGGAGCATAGCTGACAGAGATGAGAGTTTTGCAGGCGCGATCGTGATTCCAGCCCAGTACGACATCACAGCGATTATCGAAGGCTATGCCAAAGGCTATTTCCTCATGTCTGACGACGATGGTCATGGCTTGGGTTGGTATTCCAGCCGTCAACGCACGCTAATTCCATTAGACGATCGCTTTCGCTATCCCAAATCTTTGCGGCGGGTCCTCAATCAAAATCGGTTTGAAACCGCCATCAGCCGAGATTTCCCAGCCGTCGTGGACGGCTGTGCCGATCGCGACACCACGTGGATTTCGGATGACCTGAAAGAAATTTACTGGGAACTGCACCAGGTGGGATGGGCTCACAGCTTTGAAACCTGGCAAGGCGACAAACTGGCGGGGGGAATTTTGGGCCTCACCATTGGTGGCGCTTTCATCGGCGAGTCAATGTTTTACCGCATTCCCGAGGGCTCTAAGGTAGCGATGGTAAAGCTGGTAGAGCATTTGCGATCGCGCCACTATCTTTTTTTTGACGCACAAATGATGAATCCTCACCTTGCCCGGTTTGGGGCATATGTTGTCTCCAACCGTGACTATCGCACCCTGCTCAAGCAAGCATTGTCAATGCCGTGTATGTTTGTTTGAAGGCAGCAAGGGATGGTAAACCGCAGTTTGGTTCAAAGGCTTTTGATGATTAAAAGCCTTGTCCAGTCAGTCTTACAGTTCTGCACTCGGCATTCAGAGTTCTGCTGTGGCAGTCTCACTCGCATTAGAGCTGACTTT
>CAZLYS010000320.1:0-5814 GCA_964563415.1 uncultured Halomicronema sp. | reverse complement strand
GCCCTCACCCCCAAGCCCTTTGGGCAGGCTTCGCCAACAGTCCCCCTCTCCCAAAAATGGGCGAGGGGGAGGTCAGATAAGGCTTTCCGGTTCCTCTCTCAACATACAAGGGAGGTGGGTTGATATCTGGTCATCATCCGTGTTTACCCTTGGCATCCTGCAGCAGACGTGTCTCCGTCAAGTTCCGTCAACGGCAATGTGACATGAAAGGTACTGCCTTTGCCGAGGATGCTCTCGGCCCAAATGCGTCCTTGATGTTGCTGCACAATTTGGCGACAGATTGATAATCCCAGTCCGGTGCCACCTTTCGCGCGAGCGTCGGAGGCATCGACCTGCTGAAAGCGATCGAAAATCAGGGTGAGCTTGTCGGGGGGAATGCCACGACCTTGGTCACGGACGGTGATGTGGAGGGTGGATGGGGAAGTGGGAGAAGAGGGGCTGAGATTTGGCTGATGACCGTTAGCATCGCTCTCCTCGACGTGGGCGCTGAGGTGGACGGTGCCGCCAGGGGAAGAGAACTTGATGGCATTGCTGAGGAGGTTGGTGAAGAGCTGCTGGATGCGATCGCAATCAACCTGCAATTTCACCTCAATGGGCTCAATGACCAGATTGACCTGAGCGGCTTGGGCCATGGACTGCATGACGGTTTCGGCTTGCTGAAACAGAGTCGGAACATTGCAGACTTGCGGATGCAGGGTCAGAGTGCCGGACTTCATCCGTTCCAGATCCAGCACGTCGTTGACCAGGCGTACGAGGCGTTCGGCATTACTGATGGCCATGTCGATCATTTTTTGGCCTTTGTCGGTGAGGCTGCCCAACTGTCCGGTACCGAGTAAATCGAGGGCACCAATCATGGAATTCATGGGCGTTTTGAGCTCATGGCTGACCAAAGAGATGAACTCATTTTCTAGTCGTTTGCGCTCAGTAATGTCGTTGGCGATCGCGAGGGCACACTGATAACCCTGCAGTTCAATATTTTCGACTGAGACTAAGACCGTCCGCCAGTCGCCGGTTTTGGTGCGCAACTCAAATTCCCAATTGTGGAGAGCACCAGCGTCTGCTAGCTGAGCACGACCCCGATGATAGGCCTCCATATCGAGTCCCAAGTTGAGTTCATCTAGCCGGAACCCAATGACTTCATGGCGAGCATAGCCGCTAATTTTGAGGAAACTCGGATTCACCTCAATGAACTGCCCCCCTTCAAGGGTCGTAATGGCAATGGGGCTCGGACTAGAGCGAAAGGCTTTGCTAAAGGTTTCTTGGGCCTGTTTGCGATCGCGAATCTCTTGCTGCAGGCGCACATTTTGGGCTTGCAATTGCTGCTGTAGGCGACGCAGCTGTAGGTGAGTCTCAATGCGGGCAATCACCTCCTCCACCTGAAAGGGTTTAGTGACAAAGTCCACACCACCCACGTCAAAGGCGCGCACCTTATCGAGGGTTTCGCCCAGGGCGCTGATAAAAATAACGGGAATATTGCGGGTAATATCTTCGGATTTGAGGCGCTCGCAGACCTCATATCCCCCCATCCCGGGCATGTTGATGTCGAGCAAAATCAGGTCCGGAGGGGCGGCCTGAGCCGCTCGGAGTGCGGTTTTACCTTTGGTGACGCTGCGGACTTTATATCGCCGTTGGGTCAATAGTTGCGATAGCAGTTGCAGATTTTCCGGCGTGTCATCGATCGCCAGAATGTCTGCTCGATAGGGAACTGACGCGCTGTCAGTCATGGGACTTACCCTCCAACCAGTAGGTGCACATCTCGGTCAAGCCTTTGATGGCGACGGTGCCCCGAGGGATGAAGCGATAGCGATCGCCCAGGCACTGATACACCGCTTCCGTCACTTGAATGCGGCTTGGTTCGCCGTGGGATTCCATCCGGCTGGCCAGATTGACGGTGTCGCCCCACAGATCGTAGGAAAATTTTTTCATCCCAATGACGCCTGCGACCACCGGTCCGGTATCGATGCCAATGCGCAGGCTAAAGGGGTTGCCGTCAGGACGCTGGTATTGCTGGATGGCCTGCTGCATGTCGAGGGCCATATTGGCGATCGCGGCGGTGTGTTGCGCCATGGGGTTCGGCACCCCTCCCACGACCATGTAGGCATCGCCAATAGTTTTGATCTTTTCCAGGCCGTGCTGGTCGGCCAGTTGATCAAAGTCCGAAAAAATCTGGTTTAACCGATTCACTAACTCTGTGGGGGCAATCGCAGCAGACAGTCCGGTGAAGTTGACAATATCGGCAAAGAGAATGGTGACCGCTTCAAAACGATAGGCGATCGCTTGAGGATTTTGCTTCAACTGCTCGGCAATCGGCTCGGGCAGAATATTCAGCAGTAAGGTTTCCGATTTTTCGCGCTCTTGCTCTAAAGCCCGCTCACACTGAATGCGATCGCGAATCTCCTGCTGTAGTTGTTCATTTTGGGTCTGTAACTGCTGCTGCAGGGCGCGAATCTGCAGGTGAGTTTTGATGCGGGCCAGCACCTCTTCTACCTGAAAGGGTTTGGTCACGAAGTCCACGCCGCCCACCTCAAAGGCCCGCACTTTATCGAGGGTTTCGCCCAGAGCACTAATAAAAATAACGGGAATAGCCGCCGTGCGATCGTCCGCCTTGAGCTGTTCACAGACTTCGTAACCGCCCATCTCGGGCATATTGATATCCAGCAAAATCAGGTCAGGAGGGGCAGCCTGGGCAGCGCGAATGGCGGTGGTGCCTTTGGTGACGCTGCGGACTTTGTATTGGCGATCGGTGAGCAACTGAGACAAAAGCTGTAGATTTTCGGGCGTGTCGTCGATCGCCAAAATATCTGCTTGATAGGGTTTCACTGCAGAATCAGTCACCAGAAGCCGTCTCCGTCAGGGTCATCAAGGTTTCAAAGTCGAGCTCGGTAATCAGGCAATGGAGCTGCTGTTGCAGCGTCTCATACTCGGCAGGTAGGTCTGCCAAGAGCGATCGCAACCAGTCGCCGTCAGCTTGAATGGCTGCTTGATGAAAGGTCTGTCGCCAGTCCAACGGCAACTGCTGGATGGTCTCCAGAACCGGTGGCGCGGTTTCCTCGGCAGGCAAGTCGCGATCGCCGGTATCAGTTGTCTGCAGCTCGAATTGCACCCCCAGATAGTCGGTCATTTTACGGAAAATTTCTGCTGCATAAAAAGGTTTCCGCACAAAATCGTCACAGCCTGCCGCGATGATCTCCTCTCGCTGATCTTCGAAGGCGCTGGCGGTAAGGGCGATGATGGTGGTGGCGTGGGTGGGTGAGGCGGCAGCGTGGGGGATTGGGGATTGGATACCTGGGGGGTTAGGGGGCTGGGGAGAAGAGGGTTGGCCAACACTTTGAGCCTTCTCGCTGGGCACGTCTATGGCTTGAGGAGTGAGGTCTTGGGGAGTGGGTAATTGACCTCTAATCTTTTGCCTGCTGCCCTGTACCTTGTGTCGTTCACCGGCGACCGTTCTTTCCAGGTCTCGAATTCTGCGAGTGGCTTCGTAGCCGTCCATCACGGGCATGCGCATGTCCATCCAAATCAGGTGGGGTTGCCAAGCTCGCCACTGGGCGATCGCAACTTGACCATTACTCGCCGTGCGGGTTTCAAAACCGACCGACTGCAGCAGTTGAACGAGCGGGTCACGATTTTCGGGGCGATCGTCGACAACGAGGATGCGGTAGTGGGGCTGATGAGGGGCCAACCCTGTGACGGTGCTGTGGGTCGCCAGGTGGGCGATCGCCTCGTCATTGGCGACTTCGACCGGCACTTTCACGATAAAAGCAGTACCCTGACCGACGGCAGTGTCGATCTGAATTGTCCCATTCATCAGCTGAACAAATTGCTGGGTGATGGTCAGCCCGAGACCACTGCCACCCTCACCCGGCACCTGATGACTGGCCTGCACAAAGGGCTGAAAGAGATGCGGCAATAGGGTATCAACAATACCGGGGCCGGTATCGGCGATCGTAAACGTGAGGGTTTCGAGGGCAGGGCGATCGTCAGTCGTTCCAGCAGCAGTTTTCCCAGCGGTGAGTTCCACGGTGAGGCTAACACCGCCCGTGCGCGTAAATTTCAGGGCATTGCCCAAGAGGTTAATCAGCACTTGTCGCAGTTTGCCTTCATCTCCCACGATATAGCGGGGCACAGAGACGTCTGAGGTGAATTGCAATTCCAGCCCTTTTTCTCGCGCCTGCATTTGAAACATGCTCTGCACCATGCTGAGCAAATTCTGCAGATCAAAAGGTTGGGAACTGAGAGTGAGAGTACCCGCTTCAATTTTGGACATCTCCAGCACGTCGTTGATCAAGTCCAGCAGATGTTTACCGCTGGTGTTGATGACGTGAAGAGATTGCTGCTGCTGTGATGAGAGGTCTCCACCCCGCTCCATCAGTTGGGCAAAGCCCAAAATCGCATTCATGGGGGTGCGCAGTTCGTGACTCATATTGGCTAAAAACTGGCTTTTGGCCCGGTTAGCGGTTTCGGCCGCTTCTTTCGCCTGATAGAGTTCGGCAGCCGTGCGTTGGCGTTCGATCGCGATACCGGCCAAGTGGGCAGCCGTCCCGATAATCTGCCAATCTTCGGTCGAAGGCGTTTTGGGATGATCAAACGCCATAGCAAAGGTCCCTAAGACCGCGCCCTGAGACGCCAAAATGGGGGTCGACCAACAACTGCGGATGTTGTGCGCCTGAGCCAGGTCACGGGCATCAGCCCAGAGGGGGTCGGTCTGGGTGTCACTGACAATGACCGGCAATTTGTGATAAGCCGCCGCGCCGCAACTGGCCACATTGGGACCCACCGGCAACCCTTCCAGAGCTGCTCGATAATCTGCTGGCAGGCTGGGGCCAATGCCCTGGTGTAGGCGTTGCCCCGCTTCATCTAAAAAGAGAATCGACGCCCCCCGACAATGGGAGAGTTTTTCAAAGGCGACGATCAGATATTCCAGCGTATCTGGCAGGGGCGCATCGGCGGCAATCAGTTCTAAAACCTGAGTTTGGTTGCTGAGCAATGCTTCCGCTCGCTTTTGCGCCGAAAAATCTTCCCCAATCCCCAAGAGGTGAGTGACCTTGCCCTGGCCGTCATAGAGGGGCATCTTGATACTGCGGATATATAGATATTCCCCCGTATTGGGTCGGAAAAATTCTTTGGAGATGTCTAGCGGTTTCCCTTGCTGCACCACGGCTAAATCATCTTGACGATGGATATCCGCAATTTCAGCGGGCAGCAGATCATAATCGTTTTTGCCCAAGCCAGCCTCGGCAGAAAAGCCCATAATCCGCTCGGCATCTTTATTGATCAGCTCGTAGCGAAAGTCATTTTCAACGTTTTTGCTAAAAACTGTGAGGGGCAAATTGTCGATAAAGGTGTGGAGAAACTGTTGCGATCGCAGCAAGTTTTCTTCTAGCTGACGGCGTTTGGTGACATCGACCCCAATCGAGAGTATGCCGGTCATCTCCCCGGCTTCATTGCAAATCGGTTTGTTGGACCAGTTAATCCACACCCGACGGCCATCTTTACAGCAGCCTTCATTTTCGTTAAAGACGTAGTTTTCCGGATGCTGAAAGATGTCATCCATCAGCACTTTGAGGTCTCGTCCCCCTGATTCAACGAGCGGGATAAAGGTCTCGGTGACATGGCGGCCAATGAGTTCCTCTGGCGTAAACCCAAAGAACTGCTGGCCGTAATCATTCATGAACACGACTCGGCCCTGAACGTCTGACTTAACAATGACGGAATTGGCCGCTTCAACCAGGAGGCGATAATCGGTTTCCTGCTGTCGTAGGGCCGCTTCAGCCCGTTTGCGTTCGCTAATGTCAGTAATGACAAACTCGATGCAAC
>CAZLYS010000319.1:1317-5825 GCA_964563415.1 uncultured Halomicronema sp. | reverse complement strand
ACTTAGGCTGTGCTCCTAGTCAACTGACCCATGCGCTCCCGGATATATTAGCTGAGCGACTGGCAGAGATGTCCAAACTTCCGGCGGTGGCTCAATCGGGGAACAACTTTCTGCTTTAGCGCTACAAGTTCTGCTGAGGCAAGTCGGTGAGTGGGTGAGTAGACGACTAGACATGTGAAATCGGTCGTCATTCTCGAAAGGTCTCTTGGAGCGCTAGTTTAGCAGGATGCCCAACTCTAAAAATATCTTGCAAATTTTCTACAACGGCGAACTCTCCTGACAATGCCTGTGCTAGAAGTAATACATATTTAGGTTGCCTCAATACTCAGATCCTTAGAGTTGATCGCAACAGTTAACGAGCGATCTATTCCTCACCTGTGACCAAACACAGCTGGTGTGATCAACTCGTTGGTGTCCTGCCGCAAATAGCGCAGATGCAACCGGCTGATTACGCAATATCTCCTTTCGGGCAAGCGACCCAATTAACAGATGTAACCATCTCTGGGGATCAGTCTAACTGTCGTCATCTGCTTATCAGAAGGATATTTGAGGACATTGGTTGTCGACACTACGCTGACCAGTCAATCTCTCAAATTCGACACCGTAGACGACTCTCGTTTGTATTTGAGATCTATCTCAGAGCAGCGCTGTCATTCGAAGCTGAGTCCAGCTTTTAGCGAGTGTGGTGGGATCATCCACCGGTTCGCCTTCTGGGTAAATTATGCTCGCCCAGGCAGAACAGGCATCCAGTAACTTAGGCAACTAGACTTTCCTGGGTTTCACTGAGGTTCCAAGGATTCTCAATGAAATCAACGCTCTTTATCTGGCAGCCTTAGTGGCGCAGAGGATCCATCAGATGCATACCTGGTTTTCATGGCCCACAGTGGGCACGCTTGGCCTGATCTTGAGTAGCCTGGGACTCGCAGGTTGTCCGCTATCACGCTCGCTGGCGGATGCTGTCCCCTCAGTGCAGGAGGCGATCCCGTTAGCGCAACCCACATCTACTGAAACCGCGATCGCGAACTCGCCACCGCAAACGGTCCCCCATGAGATTTGTGGAGCTATGCCTGATTGGGAACGTTTGAGTCTCGAAGATCAAACGGCTGCTCTCATGGCAAATCCTCGCTATGGCGAGGCATTAGAGACTGAACCCCTCAAAAGCCTCTTCGAAAAGTTTTGGAACGAATCGCTGATTACCTTCACTACCTATGGTTTGAGTGCCCGGACTGAGCCGGTTTACCTCAGCGGGGTCTGGACGGAGATCGATGCGATGTCAGCCTGCTATGAGGGCGATCGCCCAGCGGCGATCAATGCCGGCACACTGGCTGAAATGTGGCTGATCGGTTACCAGATAGTGGAGTTTGTATGGACAGGTGAAACCTATCAGGTCACAGTCGAACCCACGACGGGACTCCGATTCATCCAGTTTGAGCGTTTAGAAGATGAGGACACATTATCAATGGTCGTCCTGGAAAGTGACGGAGACCCCCTGACCGTCGCTTCGGGCGACTGGTAGTGAATCGCTGCAAGAGATTGGTCAGTCAAAGATCGGTGATCCCCTGCTCCGTAGCCCTTAACCTACCGGACGATAACAATAGGGCGTTGCAAGCTCCGCGATGATCGAACCCTAAAAGGTACTACTCGACTTCTTTCGCGATTTCATTGTTGTTATTGGACTTTATTCGCTATAGTAGGAAAGCCGACGCGGGGTAGAGCAGTCTGGTAGCTCGTCGGGCTCATAACCCGAAGGTCCATGGTTCAAATCCATGCCCCGCCACCAAATATTTCAAAAGCCCGGTGTAAAATTCACACCGGGCTTTTGTTTGGCTATGCTTTGAGACTCAACAAGTTGGTCTCGTGGCGACAGGGTTAGTCAGCAGCAGCAGAACGCATACTCGCAACTTGTCCCTGCATTAGCCGCATAACGCCTTGCTTTTCTAGCAGCCCCAAAAGCTGACCATTATTCTGAGTCACGGTTAATACAGAGAGCTGCTGCTCATCTAATATCCGTAAGACATCTAGCAAAGGCTGATCAGATGAGACGATCGCGAGTGGTGTCTTGGTGCTCATAACGTCCTTGACCGATAAGGCTTCCCAGCGATCACGAGGCACCGCTTGCAACGCATCGACTGAAACTGTGCCAACGAGACTAGCAGCTTCATCAATCACCAGAAATCGGTGCCAATTACCCGTCGTTTGTAGCAACACATCATCGGCAAAAGACCGTAGAGAAACATGTTGAGACACGATGGGACTATTCGTCGTCATGGCATCTGCGGCAGTCAAATCAGCCAAGCGCTGTTGCACCGATGCCGACTGAGCTGAACGATTCGCATTACTGAGTAAAAACCAACCAATCAATAGCGTCCAAACGTTGCCGATAGGGCTGATCCCCGCAACCGCCGCCGCCCCGATGCCAACGGCCAACCAACCGATGATCTGACCAATGCGGCTGGCAAAAGCCTGCCCTTTGTAGGGGTTATCGGTAATGCGCCAGACGATCGCTTTCACCACATTGCCGCCATCTAACGGCAGCCCTGGTAGCAAGTTAAATACGCCTAAGGCTAAGTTGATGTAGGCCAGTAATGCAACAATGGCACTGATGGGACCACTCAAAGCCAAGACCTGACCCAGGGTAAAGAGAGCGGCGAATAGTGCCAAACTGACACCTGGGCCAGCGATCGCCACTTTAAAGGCACCGCCAGGGGTGGCAGACTCCTTTTCTAAGGCGGCTAAGCCCCCAAAGAGGAATAGCGTAATCGAGTTGACACCGATGCCCTGCTGCAAGGCTGCAAAGCTATGCCCCAACTCATGGGCGAGCACTGATGCAAACAGCAATAACGCTGCCAGTAAACCCCAAAGCCAAGGTATGGTTCCCGGTAGGGCAGGAAAGGCGGCGGCCAAACCACTCCCATAGTTCCAAGTCACTAGGGCCAACACCAAAAACCAGGACGCATTCACATAGAAAGGAATCCCGAATAGATGGCCCACCCGTATATTGCCGTTCATATGGGGCACCTCAAAAATCATCGCTGCGGAACCTGCTCATGCTTGAGCATTCCGCCTTCATGATTCAATTGTAACGAAATGCTAAGTCTCTCTCAGGTTGCGCAGGCAGTAAAGCCCGAAACTCACAGTACGGTTCTCCTTGAGGAGAGTGATCTGCCTGGCCATTCGATCGCAGTGGCTATTGCTGAAATTGTGAGGAATCTGGCTATCTTTCACACGTTTTAATGAATCGTGTGTTCCTGTTGGACAGGCAGTTGTACCGTCACGGTTGTTCCCACGTCTGCTGCCGAGGTGAACTGGATCGTGCCGCTGTGAGCCTCGACAATGCGCCGAGTAATGGCTAGCCCCAGGCCATTGCCAGAGGATTTGGTGGTAAAAAAGGGCTGCGTGAGCTTAGGCAAGATGTCTGGCGGAATGGGATCGCCCCCATTATGGACTTGGATTTTTACAAAATTGTCAGCGATAGCCATGCTGCAGGTGACGCGATCACCCTCGGGGGAAGCTTCACAGGCATTGCTGAGTAAATTGATAAAGACCTGCTTGAGGCGATCGCGATCGCCCATCACAGTCATGTCATGGTCGAAGCCCACCGTTTGAATAGTGTAAGGCTGCGCGACTGGCTGATGGCAAAACTCCTCTTGCAGGGTGTGTAAAAAAGAACCAATTTTCATTGGTTCCAAATCCAGATGCTGCTCACGGGCATACATCAAAATTTCGTTCAGTAGGCGTTGTAAGCGCTCTGATTCTTCTAGCGCAAACTCCAGCCGCTTTTGGGCGCGCTCCGGTAAGTCCATCTGGGCAAAGGAATTGAGGCCCATCAGAACGGTCGTCAGGGGATTGCGAACCTCATGAACGATCATCGCAGCCAACTCACCGATCTCAGCCAGTCGCGCTTGGGCCTGTTCCATGACTTTACGGGCTGTAATATCGCGGGCTAACGCCAGCAAGACTGACTTGCCACCAATTTCGATACGGCCCAAACGCACCTCAACTGGAAACTGACTGCCATCTTTGCGTTGGTGAATGCCCTCCCGCGTGATGGCCTGACCGGGCTGAAGATTCCAATCATGATTGAGCTCATTGAGTGACACCGACTTTTGAATGTCGGGAACTGTCATTTGCAGTAATTCTTCGCGAGTGTAGCCGAGGGTGTGGCAGGCCTCTTGATTCACATCAATGAGCTGGCCATCTGTATTGACCACAAACAGGGCATCTGTGGCTTGTTCGACCAGGGTGCGAAACCGCTGTTCACTCTCACTCAGGGCGTTTTCGGCAGCTTTGCGCTCGGTGATATCGTTCGTTACGGAAAGAATGCATGGTTTGCCATTCAGTTGCACGATTTCGGCTGAGTAGAGCACCGTACGATAATTGCCCCGCATCGCTCGAAAGCAATATTCCTGATTGCGAATGTAGCCTTGTTGCTTGAGCTGGTCGAGCATGGCCGTGCGATCGCCCAAGTCGGCCCATAAATTGAGGCTGGCAGCAGTTTGTCCGACGAC
>CAZLYS010000319.1:0-1217 GCA_964563415.1 uncultured Halomicronema sp. | reverse complement strand
TGCGATCGCCCAAGTCGGCCCATAAATTGAGGCTGGCAGCAGTTTGTCCGACGACGGCTTCCCGCTTAGCGCCATACAAACTGAGAAAACTGTCGTTGACCTCTAGCAGTTCGCCCGTATCCATAACACTGAGACTCATCGGATTCGGACTGGCGTAGAACGATTTAGAGAATTTCTCTTCCGACAGGCGTAAGTCGGTTTCAGCCTGAGCGCGCTCGGCGATCGCGTCTCCCACCTGATTGACCATTTCCTCAAAGGTCATGATCACATCGCCCAGTTCATCCTGGCGGACAGCCCCCTTGGCCACCGACTCAAAGGACAGCGATCGCGCGTCCTGGTTTTGCCGCAACGTATTCCCCGCTCGCCGCAAATCGCGTCGCAAGGCTAACACTGACGAAATGACTAACCGCTCGAGCACGATCATGGTGGCGCCAGTGACAAACACTGAAATGATGAGGACTAGTCCGGTAATTCGAGCAATAAATAGATAGAATTCCCGCCCAACCCAGGTCGCATCGTGGCGAATGATTAACTCGTAACGCCCCTCCAACGGAGACATTTCCCAGACGGCGTCATAGCGTTGGGTCTGACGATTATAGAGATCGCGTGCGGTCACCCCTTGAGGACTCTGAGCCGACAGTTCTGGGACTTCACCAAAGGTGCCAACCAGAGTGCCATCCGCCCGATAGAGGGTGCCTCCCAGAATGACTTCATTACTGAGCAGGGTTTCTAGGCTTTCTAGCACTTCATCGTCGCTAGCTGCTACCAAGTTGTCCTGGGTGCCTAAAACCCCTTCGGCTTGAGCAGTAGATAGAGATCGCAGATAGACCAACAGCTCCCGTTCACGGCGCATCACTGAGGGCACCAAAATGATGGCCTCAATCACCACAATACTGAGAAAGACCCAAAACACGATACGCCGCGACAGCCGCGCTCGCCATAGGTTGGACGGTAACTTAGGTCTCCCGATACTCGACGCCATAGGCCACATTGAAAGCAGTGTGGAAATAATTGTAGTGTTTCACGCCAAAGCCTGCGGCTGGCGAGTCACCAGGCAGCAAAATCCAACAGCGAGTTAGTTGGGCGGCTTCAGCCCTGAGGGGCAATTCATCAGTCTCGGCTCATGCTCTCCGTTACTCGTAAAGTGCGATCGCTTCCTTCGTCTTATAGAACCCATTTGACATCTCACCCCCTAACCACAGGCATTACAGCTTGGT
>CAZLYS010000318.1:0-5842 GCA_964563415.1 uncultured Halomicronema sp. | reverse complement strand
TATTCATTCTACAATTTGTTCTAAGAATGAGCCAATAAACACTTAGATAGCTAACAAACGCACGACCTGTCTTTCTCCGAGATTCATCGCGTCTTCCTGTCGAATTGGAGATTAGTGCTTCGCTTATCTGATTGATATTTCTAAAGTTTGCAACAAGGCTATCCTTTTGAATCTCTAAACGTTCATGTTGGGGACGGGGTAATTGAGGCTCTAAGGACTCTAACTTCCTCCGAATCCAATCAATAAGTTGGTGATTATTGAGGGTTAATGGACGATTAATAGTCTCTCCAAAAGTGTCAGGAGTGCCACCGTCATGAAATGGCTGAAAATTTAGTGGTAGTCGAGTTCGACTGACTACTAAAAAATGCTCCATACAGCTTGGATACATTTGAGCAGCCTTGTAGTTAGCACCAATATCATCTTCTACAGAAGCATCAAAGATGACGATGTCATCTCGGAGACCGGCTACCATCATGTCTCCTTGATCACCATCAATTATAGTTTGTAGTTCTACTTGCATTCCTGCGATGGATTGGGCAAATAGTTGATTTAGTCGATCAACTAAATCTAAGCCAGCAGTAGTGCGACTAGCAAAAAAAGTGAGCTTTATGTATTTCATTCATTGATTACCTCAAGCATTAACCCTAGAACGAGAAGTACAAATTTGCTCGTATGCAGTATTGATTTGAGCTAACTGAGAATTAGCAAACTCTGTAAACTCCGGAGGTAACCCAATACCACTTAACTTGTCAGGATGAAATTGAATGCACTTTTGTCGATAGGCTGCCTTAATTTGTCCGTCTGACATTTCAGAACTACATCCAAGTAGTTGATATGCAACTTCTAATTCCATTGAGTTGCCAAGGAAGCCCTCTACCATGCCGGGTGTAGTTCGGAGAGTACGTTCAGCATAGAAAAGCATTTGTCGCTCTTGTTTACTAACATTGCCATCAGCAGCAGCAACTTGATATAGAGTAGCCAGAAATGCAGTACCAAGTTCAAGGTTGTAATCAATTAAAGTTGCAAAATGAGTGATAAGTTCTTCGAAGGTGGTATCACTGTCCTTTGCTTCTTTGAAAATTGCAATTGCTATCTTTCTACCATCTTCGTCTAGCTCTAGACTTTCTCTCATGATACTTTCAACAGCAGCAATCTCGTCCTCTGAGACCCTGCCATCTGCTTTTGCTATTTTTGCAAGACATGCAAAGAAATAAGCGAAAAAAGCAAGACGGATTTTATCTTCATCAGACGGCTCTTCCGATGCAGAGTCAAGAGCGTCTCCGATGGCATAGCCAATTCCTGCCCCAATAGGACCAAGTAAGGCTGCACCAATACCAGTACATATAGTCTTGCCCCACCATCCCATAACTTAACCTCCAGATACTTTGCTTATTGAGTTATCTTGTGACTCCTTCTCAATAGATCTGTTAGGGAAAAATTGTCAAAATCACTGAAAGCCTTGTGAGTAAAGCAGGACTTGCTTTCAATCATCGGATAAAAGCCAAGCTAAACCTGCCACCGCAGCTATCGGTAGTGCAATCGGGGCTGCTGCAATTGCAGCTGATGTCACGGCAGCGCCAGCATAGACTCCTGCCGTAGCAGTGGACACAATCAGAGAGCCTGCTGCCGGAGATACTGTCCCTACAACACCAGCTACTGTACCAATACCATTCGCAACAGATACAGCAGCTCCGGCAGCCCCAGCAGCTCCTAATCCACCCGCGACTGCTCCTGCACCACCCGCAGCGACTGCTGTCCCCGCAACAACTTCATTGGGGGCAGCGTTAAATGCTGTATCTCCTATGCTTTCTATATTAGGCATAATCAACCTCCCTTATAGAAAACGCTATATCTCTTGACTCACTGTGCGCAGAGCATCAAATGCCATTAAAAGAGTTGCACGGTTTTCACTTGAAATTTCCATTCCTGAAACTGCTTCTTTGAGAGTATGAATCTCACTTTTATGCCATTCTTTTTTTAACAGTGAAAATGCAGCCAACTGTGCAATTAACTGTCTCAATATTATCGGCTGCTTGACTCCAGAAATTAGATCCAATACATCTGGCTTAGCAGAAACATCATCGATCAATGTCCTTAATTGTCCATCACTGAGATGCGCTGCACCCCCTATATTAGAGACAATAATCAGTTTTTCTTGAGCATCGATCTCATCATTAGCAATTGCAATCCTTGCTAAAACTCGATGCATTTGAGTAACTTCATTGACTGCGATTTCTACGTTACTCATGGAACCTCCTATAGAAAACTCTTAAAGGGTTCCTATCCCTATAAAACTAGTATAATTTCTACAATAAGCATTTATACTGGACATTTGAAATTCTTGATTAACAACTTTTATGTTGTTAATCAGATAGATAATCCTGAGACTGCAATTCAGGATTCATGCGCATATTCAATTGACTTCGTAATAATCTTTAGCTGCATACAGAAAAGTTAGCTAAGTAGGTCTAATTAAATCGAGGTTATTGCCGAGCTGAAACCTTGCAGAATAAGGATTGCAGGGCTTTATCCTTCTTTACATACCTTGAGCTTCATAGAGTGCTCTACTTAAACGATTGAGCTGAACCGCAAAACCGTTCTAAACGAACGTCGTGCGGTTAGCAGGTGTTGTCGGTTCCAGCGATTTGTTCTTCCGCAGTTCCGAGATTTGATCACATAGCACCAAGCATTTGTACTACTGCTGAGGAACTACTATGTATCCAGAAAGTTTCTAGATAACACCCTTCAGACTGAGATTATCCAGAAAGTTTCTGGATAATCACCCTATAAGCATATCGCCCAGAAAGTTTCTGGATAATACCCTCAGTCTCGGAGTTATCCAGCAAGCTTTGCGAGCTTCACTGGTTTAAATGAACTGCGGTACGGTTTTGGTAAGGGCACCCAGGCTAATAAGCAATACCGAGAGTGAATCAGATCGATGGGTATTAGCGATCATTAGTGGATAGATGAACCGGCAGCACACGTTACTAAGAAGCTGCCCAGGGAAATGATGAAAAAGCAAAGTACAATTCAACGTTACAAGCAGGAAATCAGTGAGCTGAGAAAGCAACTGCTGGCGGGCAGCGAGGTGGTAGAGACCGCTTCTGGGCCGATCGAGGTGGCAATTGCAGGTGAAGGACAGCCGGTGCTCTCACTCCACGGTGGTCTGGGCGGTTATGACGCGGGATTGCATGCAGGCAAAGCAGTGATCGGCGAAGGATACAAGATCATTGCCCCGTCACGGTTTGGCTACCTGCGCACCCCGATGCCAAAGGACGCTTCCCCCGCAGCAATGGCAGATTCCCTGGCAGATCTGCTGGATGCGCTTGAGATTCCCTCGGTGGTGGTTCTGGGATCTTCCAGCGGCGGACCGAGTGCGATCCAATTTGCGATCCGCCACCCGGAGCGGGTAAACGCCCTGGTGTTGAATGTCTGCGTGGTGCACGCCTATGAAGGCATCTCCAAGCTAGCCAGGTTCAACAGCAATATTGGCTGGCGCTCGGATTTCATCTTCTGGTATGTGACCGACAAGTGGGGCGACAAGATTGGGGCACAGTACGGGATCACCGAGGAATTCGTGAAGAGCCAGCCACAGGAGGAGCAAGATTACCTGAGGGGTGTCTGGCGATCTCGCAACCCGGTGAGCCAGCGGCGGTTGGGGATGCTAAATGACCTGACACACATGGCAAACGATTATCCCATCGAGAGGATCAGCGCGCCGACGCTGATCGTGCATGCGGTGGATGATACGCTCAACAATTTCTCACATGCAGAGTACGCCGCCGAGAAGATCCAGGGTTCGCAGCTGTTGAAGCTGGAAAGCGGTGGACATTTGAAGTTGGGGCAGCGGGATAGGGTGAAGAAGGAAGTGCGACGATTTTTGCAGGCGAAGTTAGGGTAGCGGCTAATACTCAAACCTGTCATTTAAGGGGGATCACTTCATGAAACTTGCCGCTTGCAGTTAGGTGAGGCAGAGTATCACTTTTTCCAACTTTTACATCTACCAGCCCATTTTTTGCAAACACCTCACTGATCGACTGAATTATTTGCTCAAAAACTTGGTCTGGTTTCTCATGCTTTAAAAGCTCGGCCCGAACTTCAAAAACAAACTCTGAAGTTTGGACCAATTGCACTCGCTGAGCACTTTCATGTTCTAAATCAAAAGCTAAAGGTGACAGAGCAACATTTCCCACTCGAACTATTGTTGCTTGCCGTCCCTCAACTTGAAAACTTCTGAATGGTGAACCACATGCACAAGGGTCACGATAAAAGCGTAAGCGATCGCCAATATCATAGCGAATAAAGGGCTGAACGTGATTGGCAAGTACCGTTAATAACGCCGTTGTCGATAACTCCCCATCCGGAACAGGTTGGTTATTTTCATCTACTGCTTCTAAAATGACCCAATCTTCAGGTACATGTTGACGACCACAATCACACTCAAAGGCCATGAAAAGACACTCTGTACAAGCATAAGTATCAAGAATACCAAACTCAAGTGAAGGAAATGCTTTTTCAACGCGTTCACGAAGCTCAAATGTGAATGTTTCGCCAGCAACCTTGAAAAGTTTAGGTTCTATTGTTAGACGTCCAGCCTCCTTTTCTCTTGTTAAAATTGCTAGCATGCTGGGATAAGTCAATATTGAGGCTATTTGTTCAATCCCATTGAGCTGTTTTACCGTTTTTTCGATCGGTTGCTCTACCGGAATAAAAGTTAATTTTTTTGCTAGTCGAGGAGTTATATGTTGCATAAGCTTATTAACTCCAATGCCAGTAAAATGGCCATTTCCACCCGTGATAATAACGTTAGTACCCGCCTTTTGAATTTTTTTGACAATTTGTAATTGCTTCTTAGAGAGTCGGGCCAAAGCAAGTCCAAAAATAAATTCAAGTACTGATGACGGAATAACGACAACAGCAGGTTCTCCTGAACTTCCAGACGTTCTAAAAACTGCACACTGGCCAATCGGGATACCAAGATTATCCATGCTTTCCATATGTTCTCTTGCTCGCTTAAGCGTTAAAGAACGATCGGTAAGCCAATTATCAAATTCACCCATCAGATCAACCTTAGACGTTACAGGAAGATCGTTTAGCTTGATGAGATTTGTGTCAGGCAAATGAGCGTAAAGTTTATTGAAATATGGAGATTTTCTACGAGCCTTTTGGATAAGACGTCGGAGGTTTTTAAGCTGTTTAGCTTCAATCCTTTTACGACCTCCCCAAGCCGTCCAAATGCCGCTAATATAATATCCGAGTGTTCTAATTAAACTGAAATTCATATTAGTGAATCCTCTTATTTCTCAGCTTTATAAAGACTGCCCCGAGTTTAAAACGTCACATTCTGCGTGGTCGTCAGAATGATCGACACGATGTAGGCGATCGCGCCCATGCTCCCGACTCGATAGAGGGTGGTCCATTCCGATGGCCGCGTTAGGACAGTGTCCTGACTCATGATGCTGACCTCCATATTCGCCCTGAAAATACAGCCGCCGTAGGGTGGGTCGAGACTCTACCGAAATCATCAAAACTCCCTGTCAGAGCGTGTCCTGACCCACCAAGCCTCACCCGTCACGCCCGTCGCCCTTTTCATCGTTCGGAGTGGCGCACCCACGTCATGGACCATTGCTCTGAGGATCCTGCAACAGCAGCCTAGCGATTGAGGTAACCGAGTGCGCAGACCAACGGGTTGAAAGTTAACACACCCAAAATCGTGAACGAAGGAAGTGACGTTCGGAAACCATAAGGCGAGCCAACTCCGGTTCACCGATTTGTTCGGCGGTTCGTTTTATGTTGACGATTTTCCGCATCTCCGCTCATGAAGTCGAGGAGGAGTGACTTA